>JBBUAS010000022.1:0-3082 GCA_038058555.1 Patescibacteria group bacterium
TTCTATTTCTTTCGCCTCCGGAATTTCTTTTTTCTGAAAAGTATTGGAAAAATTTTCTTCGGCTTCTTGCGCTTCTTGTTCCGAGTGAAGACCGGCAACCAAAATATGAGCAACCTTCTTTTTAAGATTCAGGGCGTCTTTTTTTAAGTTAAATTTTTCTATTTCTTCGATCGGAACATCGGTAAGCAGAGTAAACATCGGAATAATCGCATCATCTCCCAAAGACATAATTTTTCCGAACAAATCATTGGGTTCGTCGGTTAAACCAATGACATTTCCCTCGCTTTTGCCGATTTTTACCCCCGCAGAGTCAGACAAAAGAGGGGTGGTCATGACAAATTTTTCTTTGCCTTTCATTTTTTTCATCAGTGTCCGGCCAGCGAGCATATTAAATGTTTGGTCAGAGCCTCCCAATTCCAAGTCCACATCCATTGCCACGGAATCATATGCTTGCAGAAGCGGATATAAAAATTCCCGTAGATTTATTTCTTCTCCGGCCTTCAAGCGTTCTTGGTACATGTCTCTTTCAATCATTTGTTGAACGGAAAAATTTTGCGCGATGTTTAAAATATCGGTTTTCGTTAACTTGTTTAACCAATCGCCGTTGTACATTATTTTGACAGGATTATCGCCATCAAAACGAACAATTTTTTTTGCTTGTTCAAGGTAGCCTTTAGCGTTCTCACGCAACTCTTCACTGGTAAAGAATTTTTCTCGTGTCTTTTTTTTACCGGTTGGGTCTCCGGCTTCTCCTGTTCCATCCCCTATCAAAAAGATAACTTCGTGTCCCAGGTCCTGCCATTGCCTGTGCTTGCGCAGACCCACCATATGGCCAATATGAAGTTTGTCTCCTGTCGGGTCGAATCCTTGATATAACTTTAATTTTTCCCCGGAACGCAAAACTTGCTCTAGCGCTTTTTTAGAGGGATAAATTCTATCGACCCCTCTAGTTAGCAGCTCTTCAGTTTTGTCTGCTTGTTTCTGCTTTTTCATATTCGGATAATACCATATTCTTTGATATAATTCTATAAGTGAGAAAAGTTTTCAAAAACAAAAAATTTCTAAAAAATTTCATCCTGCTTCTAGCCAGTATTTTTATTTTTCTGTCCGGAATAATAATCTTCTGGCTTTTTTCTTTGGAAATTCCCGATTTTCACGCTTTTGAAGACAGAAAGGTTGTGAGTTCTACTCAAATTTACGACCGCACCGGAAAAATTCTGCTTTACGATATCCATCAAGATATCAAAAGGACAAATATCGCTTTTGAGCAAATGGGTTTAAATATAAAGAACGCCACCGTCGCGATTGAGGATTCTGAATTCTATAACCACGGCGGCATAAGAATCACTTCTATCGTCCGGGCTGTATTGTCCAACTTTTTGGGCGGCAAAACTCAAGGAGGTTCCACCATCACTCAGCAATTGGTGAAAAATACTCTCTTAACCCAGAGGAAAAGTTATATTCGAAAAATGAAAGAATGGATTTTGGCAATCAAGATAGATCGATCCATGCCCAAAGAAAAAATATTGGAATACTATTTAAACGAAGTCCCTTACGGAGGAAATGTTTATGGGATAGAGGCGGCCAGTAAAACTTATTTCGACAAAGAGGCAATTGATCTGACCTTGGCCGAGGCGGCTTACTTGGCTTCGATTCCCCAGTCTCCGACAATTCTTTCTCCTTACGGAAAAAATAAAGATAAACTGGAGGTCAGAAAAAATTTGGTGCTGTCCAGAATGCTGGAACTCAAATTCATTACCAAAGAAGAGTATCTTAAAGCAAAAAGCGAAGCGGTTGTTTTTGTTCTGCCGGCCACTCAAGGCATCAAGGCGCCGCATTTCGTTTTTTTTATCAAAGATTATCTGGAACAAAAATATGGCGTGGAGATGGTGGAAAATGGAGGACTGAAGGTTATCACCACGCTTGATTTTGACCTAGAAACAAAAGCGGAACAATTAATAAAAGAAGGGGCTCTCCAAAATGAAAAAGACTGGAATGGGAAAAATGCGGGACTGGTAGCCATCGACCCTAAAACGGGACAAATTCTGGTAATGGTCGGATCCAGGGATTATTTTGATAAGACCATTGATGGGAATTATAACATCGCCACCGCCAATAGACAGCCCGGGTCTTCTTTTAAGCCCTTTATTTACGCTACCGCCTTCAATAAAAGCTTTACTCCGGAAACTGTGCTCTTTGACTTGCCGACGGAATTTCAAACAACTTGCGACGCAAGAGGCAAAGCTCTTCCAGGGCACAGTCAAAAAGATTGTTACATGCCGGATAACTACGATGGAAAATACCGCGGGCCGTTAAGTCTCCGAGACGCTCTGGCGCAGTCAATCAACCTTCCGGCTGTAAAACTTTTTTATCTGGCGGGACTGCCCGATTCACTCCAAACAGCCGAGACTATGGGCATTAGCACTTTGAAAGATGTCAACCGCTACGGACTGACTCTGGTTATCGGAGGCGGAGAGGTATCGCTCCTTGATATGACTTCCGCTTACGGAGTCTTTGCAAATAGCGGGATAAAAAGTCCGTATACCGGAATTTTAAAAGTTGAAGATTTAAGCGGAAAAACTTTGGAAGAATTCCAGAGCAATTCCCAAGAAGTTCTTCCTAAAAATACCGCTTTAACTATTTCCGATATTCTCTCGGACAATAAAGCACGAGCGCCGACTTTTGGCCTGAACTCGTCTCTGAACATTCCCGGAAAAAATGTAGCCGCCAAAACAGGAACGACAAACAATAACAAGGATGCTTGGACGATCGGATATACGCCATCCATCGTGGCAGGAGTCTGGGCCGGCAACAACGACAATCTCCCGATGAAAAAAGGAGGGGTGGCGGTCGCCGGTCCAATTTGGAATAAATTCATGAATGAAGCGCTAGCCAAGATTCCCGCTGAAAGTTTTGAGAAGCCGAACTTGGAAATCGACCCGATGAAAGTAAAACCGGTCTTGCGCGGATTTTGGCAAGGGAATGAAAACTTTTTTATAGACAAAATTTCAGGAAAATTAGCAAGTTCAAACACGCCAAAGGAAACCAGAGAAGAAAAAATCATAACAAATGTCCGTTCAAT
>JBBUAS010000023.1:0-7302 GCA_038058555.1 Patescibacteria group bacterium
CAAGAAGATTTATTGAAAAGATTTGGAGAATAGGCCAACAATTTTTTAAACAGAAGAATTCTTCTGTTTCAAAAATTTCTGTGCAGAAACTTTTACATAAAACAATTAAAAAAGTTTCCGAAGATATTGAGGCAATGAAATTCAATACCGCCATTTCCACTCTGATGATTTTGGCAAATGAAATGGAATCCGCCTTCGCGCAAGGCTCTGGCGTGACGAGAGAGGATTACAAAAAATTTTTGCAAATTCTTTCTCCATTTGCGCCCCATGTGGCGGAGGAACTCTGGCAAAGATTAGGTCACAAAAAATCAATCTCTCTTGAATCCTGGCCGGCCTATGATCTTTCAAAAATTCAAGACGCAGAAATTAAAATAGTTGTGCAGATAAACGGAAAGGTTCGGGCGGAAATTATGGCGCAAGTGGACGATGGGGAGGATGAAGTAAGGAAAAAAGCTCTTGCCAATGAAGTTGTTTTGAGGCACCTGGCCGGCGGGGAAATAAAAAAAGTATTTTATGTGAAAAACAGACTTATCAACATAGTTTTGTAATTTTTTATTTGCTTTTTTAAATTACAATGTAGTATAATAAAATCCATGAAAACTAATATATTTGACAGGCTTTCGTTTCTATCATTATTCTTGGTTATCGTATTATTGCCGCTTTTTTGTTTGCCTTTTACCAATATTCCGGTTGAAATTTCCAAAGGCTTGCTTCTGGTTTTAGGGTTGGCGGCCTGTGTTATTTTCTGGGCAATTGCCCGCTTTTCGGACGGTAAAATAATTTTTCCGAAATCCTGGTTGCTGGTATCGGGGTTTGGCATAGTCCTGGTTTTTCTGCTCTCGGCTCTTTTTTCCGGAAGTCCTCAAGTATCTTTATTCGGCGCCATGTTTGATGTCGGGTCTTTTTATTTTATTTTTGCCGGTTTTGTTTTGATGCTTTTTTCCTCTATTATTTTACGAACTCCGAAACAAGCAAAAATAGTTTTGCTTGGAACAATCTTATCTTCGGCTTTTGTTTTGATTTTTCAGAGTATTCATTTATTTTTGCCCACAATTTTTTCTCTGGGAATTTTGGCCGGCAAGACCGGCAATATTTTAGGTTCCTGGAACGCGCTTGGTCTTTTTGCCGGATTTTCCGGCCTGATGTTTCTCCTGGTAATTGAATTTTTTCCTATTTCCAAAATGGAGAAACTGGTTCTTCAAATATTCATTTTCCTTTCTATTTTATTGGCTGCCGCCGTCAATTTTCCTTTGGTTTGGGTGTTGCTCGGGATTTCCAGCCTGATTATTTTTGTTTACAAGGTTTCGATTACACTGCAAAGAAATGAAAATGATGAAGAGAAGAAACATTTTCCAATAGTCTCTTTTGTGGTTGGGATGATTGCCTTATTATTCTTTATGTCCGGGAATATTGTTGGAAGCATTATTCCTAATTATTTACAACTGTCAAATGCGGAAGTTAATCCTACTTTTGGGGCGACCATGTCAATAACCAAAAGAGTGCTTGTCGAGCATCCTGTTTTTGGTGTCGGCCCGAACAGGTTCGGAGAAGCGTGGTCAATGTATAAGCCCGAGTCTATAAACAATACTCAATTCTGGGATATTTCTTTTGGTTCTGGTTCCGGATTATTGCCCACTTTGACTGCCACGACCGGTTATCTCGGTGTTTTAGCTTGGCTTGTTTTCCTCGTTCTCTTTTTGATTATTGGCGTGAAATCGGTATTTGCCAGTATCAAAAACGGAGCAAACTGGGAAATGATGGCGTTTTTTATTCTCTCTTTGTATCTGTTTATTTCCTCGTTCTTTTACTCGGTAGGATCCGTAATATTTTTATTGTCGCTCGCTTTTACGGGAGTATTCATCGGATTGGTCACTTCCGATTTCAATAAAGAAATATCCATGTCGTTTTTAAACGATCACCGAAAAAGTTTTTTTTCCATCCTTTCCCTCATCCTGCTGGCGATTTTTTCTGTCGCCATCGCATTCAAATACACCGAACGTTTAGTCTCCGTATCATACTTTGGAAAAGCACTTTCCGCCCCGACTGTTCTTGAAGCGGAAAATTATATTGGCAAAACTCTTTCCTTGCACACCAATGATTTATATTTACGCGCTTATTCGCAAATATATCTTGTGAAATTGGATTCCATTGCCGGTAAGGCCACCAAAGAGTCGCCGTTGTCCGACGCCGATAAAGCAGAGTTGCAAACAAGCTTTGATCAGGCGATAAAAAGCGCGCAAATGGCGACCGCCTACGATTCCTTAAACTATCTGAACTTCCGATTGCTTGGTTCCGTGTATCAGGCGGCTGGAGCGCTCGGAGTCAAGGATGTTTATGTTAAAGCGATTGAAGCTTACCAGACCGCTTCCGGTCTTAATCCGTTAAATCCTGGCATCAAGCTGGCTATGGCGAGCGCGTCATTCTCTAATGGAAAAATTAAAGAAGCGAAAGATTATGCCCAGGCCGCTCTTTCCCTGAAACCGAATTATATTGATGCCATGATTACTCTCTCTCAAATCGGGAAGAGTGAAGGCAATACGAGTGAAGCATTTTCCTATGCGCAAAATGCGCTGGCTCTTGATCCAACCAATAAAAATTTGATCCAGTATGTTGATTCTTTGAAAAATCCGACCCCTGCCGCTTCGACCACTACTTCTAATAAATCCAAAGAATAATTTTCTAACGGGATGGAGAAAATCCTAAGAATTTTTACCAAAGAAACAGGAAGCATCAACCAAGCCGCGCTGCTTTTGGGTTCTTTTACTTTTTTGTCCCAGATTTTGGCGCTTTTCCGCGACCGCTCGATAGCGCATTTTATCGGACCGTCTCCTTCGCTCGATGCTTACTATGCGGCTTTTCGAGTGCCGGATTTAATTTTTATTTGCATCGCGTCGCTTGCCTCGATCACGGTAATCATTCCGTTTGTTGTCGCGAGAATGCCTGCCCGCCAATTGGCAGGCGGGAATGGAGAAAAAGTGGCCGACGAAGGGCGTAAATACTTGAACGATATTTTTACCGTTTTCTTTTCTTTGATGGTATTCGTTTCTCTCTTGGCTTTTTTCCTGATGCCTTATCTGGTATCTTTTATTGCTCCGGGTTTTACTCCGTTTTACCAGGCGAAAGTTGTCATGCTTTCGCGGATAATGCTATTTTCCCCGATCTTGATGGGTCTCTCGAATCTTTTCGGGACCGTCACCCAGCTTTTTCGTAAATTTTTCATTTATTCTTTAAGTCCGATTTTTTACAATCTGGGAATTATCGTCGGAGTTTTATTTCTTTATCCTTTTTTTGGAATTCCCGGATTGGGAATCGGCGTGGCTCTTGGCGCTTTGATGCATTTCGGAATCCAACTTCTGGCCGCTCGCTCTTCTGGATTTACACCCCGATTTTCTTTTTCGATTAATTTTAAAGATATCAAACAGACGGTCCTTGCTTCCTTGCCTCGCACCTTGGGTTTGGCTTTCAACAACCTGGCCCTCATTGCGATTATCGCTCTGGCTTCATTTTTAAAAAGCGGTTCTATTTCCGTATTTAATTTTGCCTTCAATCTCCAATCCGTTCCGCTCAATATTATCGGCATTTCTTATGCGGTGGCGGCTTTTCCGACCTTGGCCAAATCGTTCGGGAGCGGTCGGAAAGATGAATTCAAGAAGCATTTGAAAGAAGCGGCCCGGGCCATTGTCTTTTGGTCTCTGCCGGTCATCTTTCTTTTTATCGTCCTGCGGGCGCAAATTGTGCGGGTCATTCTGGGTTCCGGATCTTTTTCTTGGGACGATACGCGCCTGGTGGCGGCCGGGCTGGCGATTTTTTCCGTTTCCATTCTGGCGCAGGGGATGATTACTCTTTTGTCCCGTTCTTACTATGCGACCGGAAATACCAGACGTCCGCTGATTATGAATTTTTCCTGTTCCGTTTTAATTATAATTTTGTCTTCTCTGTTGATTTATCTTTTTCAAAATATCCTTTTCCTTCGTTACTTTATGGAATCTTTGCTGAAAGTGAGCGATATCCCCGGTACGGAAGTCTTGATGCTTCCGCTGGCATATTCGATCGGCACTATCTTGAATTTCATCTTGCATTGGATTTTTGTGAAAAAAGATTTCTTGCCGGGCGAGTCTTTCATTACTAAAACTTTTTTTCAAAGTCTGGGCGCCTCATTTTTTCTCGGCTTAACGGCTTATTTGAGTTTGAATATTTTTTCGCCGATTTTCGGCACCACCACTTTCTGGGGCGTATTCCTGCAGGGTTTTATTTCCGGAATGCTGGGGATCGCTTCCGCCGTGGTGGTGCTTTACCTGCTGAAAAGCGAAGAGCTGAAAGATCTTACGGAAACTCTTACCTCCAAATTCTGGCGCGCCAAAGTCATCGCTCCGCCCCAGGAAGGGCTTTGAAATTAAAGTTTTTTTTGTTAAAATTAACGAGTCCCATTCAAGAACGGGTTTTTTATGCTTAGTTTTAAAAATACAATTTCATATATTCAGCCGGTGGTGATGAAATATAAATTTCAGTTTTTTTTCATCTTTGTCTTGCACGCCATTCGCATCATACTTTCCAGCGTTATCATTCCTCTTTTTTACAAGAGGATTATAGATGTTATTTCTCAGACGGGAGCCGACAAGGTTTCTCTCTCGCATTCTTTGTATCAAAATATATTTTTGATAACAGCCATTATGCCGATCGCTTGGTTTTTCGGTCGTTCTACCCAATATCTTGTTTCTAAATTTCAATCTTCCGTGATCAGAGATTTGCACGATTTTTCTTTTAAAAAACTTCAAGGCCATTCTTATTCATTTTTTGCCGATAATTTTTCCGGTTCTTTGGTGAGCAAATCCAGAAAATTTGTGCGCGCTTTTGAAGCCATGCACGATATTCTGATTGACAAATTTTATTCTTCTTTGGTGCTTTTTACGGCTATCTTTATCGTGTTTTTTATCCAAGCCCGGTTGATTGCTTTTATTTTTCTTGGTATGTCCGTATTTTACTTATTAATTGTTTTTATGATGTCGGCTAAAAAAGTTAAATACGACATAGAAGAAGCGGTGGCTGATTCAAAAGTGACCGGATATATCGCGGATTCAATTACCAATGTATTGTCTATCAAATCCTCATCTGCCCTGGACCGGGAAGTAGAAGGTTTTAAAAAGGTTACTGCCACCGAGGCTGGTTTACGGCTCCGAGCCTGGATCTTCGGAAATAAAATAAATGCCATTCAGTCCGCTATCACCATGATCGTTCAAATCCTGGTGGCTTTTTTAACCGGCTATCTTTGGCTTTCCGGCAAGATCTCAGCCGGTATTTTTCTTTTGGTTCAAAGCTATTCGGTTACCATCAGCAATAATTTTTGGGATCTGGGCCAGGCGACCAGCAAATTTACCAGATATATGTCCGAAATGAAAGAAATGGTGGATATTTTCAAGCAAGTGCCGGACGTGCTGGATATTTCTCACCCTGAGAAATCAAAAATAAAAGATGGAAATATAGAAATAAAAAATATATTTTTTTCTTATTTGCACAGCTCGGATATTTTCATAAATTTCTCCTTAAAAATCAAAGCCGGAGAGAAGGTCGGAATTGTCGGACATTCCGGCGGAGGGAAATCCACCATTACCAAGCTCCTGATGCGTTTTGTGGACATATCGGAAGGTGTAATTTTAATCGACGGACAAGATATCGGAAAAATTACCCAGGACGATTTGCGCCGGAGTATTTCTTATATTTCCCAAGAACCTGTTTTATTTCACCGGAGCGTCAGAGATAATATCGCTTATAGTAAGCCGGAAGCGGGGAACGGAGAAATAATCGCGGTTGCGAAAAAAGCGCATGCGAATGAATTTATTTTGAAATTGCCTTATGGTTACGACACCAAGGTCGGCGAGCGGGGGGTTAAGCTCTCCGGCGGGGAAAGACAACGAGTGGCAATCGCCCGAGCAATGCTCAAAGACGCTCCGATTCTGATACTTGACGAAGCAACGAGTTCGCTAGATAGTATTAGCGAGCATTATATTCAAGACGCCTTTAATGAATTAATGAAAGGGAAAACCACGATAGTTATTGCCCATCGTCTTTCGACCATCCAAAAAATGGACAGAATTATTGTTTTAGACAACGGAAAAATTGTGGAAGAGGGAAATCACAAAGAACTTTTAGAGAAAAAAGGGTTTTATGCTAATCTTTGGGAACACCAAACCGGCGGATTTTTAGATTAAAAATAGTTCCCTAAGTCGGACTTGTGGCTAGCCACAAGTCCGACTTAGGGCCAGAAATATGGATTTAAAACACATCAGAAATTTTAGTATCATCGCACATATTGACCACGGCAAGAGTACTCTGGCGGACAGAATGCTCGAAATTACGCATACTATAGAAACCCGGAAAATGCGAGATCAGGTGCTCGACTCGATGGAATTGGAGCGCGAAAGAGGGATTACTATCAAAATGCAGCCGGTTAGAATGGAACATAATTTTCATGGAGAAAATTATGTTTTGAATCTTATAGACACTCCCGGCCACATCGATTTTTCTTATGAAGTGTCTCGCGCCCTGAAGGCCGTAGAAGGCTCTATTTTACTGATTGACTCTACTCAAGGAGTGCAGGCGCAAACGCTTACCACCCTCGCTATGGCGCGCTTGCCCCGCCATAATGGGCGGGAGCCCTTTATCATCATTCCCGTACTCTCAAAAATTGATTCACCGCTTTCCAGAGTTGAAGAGGTGAAAGAGGAAGTTATGCAGCTTCTTGATTGCAGTAACGACGAGATACTTTTGGTTTCCGGACGCACCGGAGAAGGAGTGGAAAATTTGTTGCAAGAAGTTATAAAGCGGATTCCGGAGCCGACTCCCACCCTCCTTCCCCTTACCAAGGGGGAGGTGCCAAAGGCGGAGGGGGTATTACGCGCTCTTGTTTTTGATTTTAAATACTCAAATCATCGTGGAGTAATAGTTTTCGTACGGGTTTTTGATGGCAAGGTGAAAAAGGGAGACTCTTTGATTTTTGCAGTTTCGGGCGAGAAATTTACCGCTTTGGAAGTCGGCACATTTTCTCCGGAAGAAACTTCGCGGGAGATGCTTTCTTCCGGGGATACAGGTTATATAGTGACCGGGATTAAAAGACCCGGTATTGCTTCAGTCGGAGACACTATCACCATGTTTAAAAATCCTCTTCCGGCTTTTTCCGGTTATATGAAAGCTTTGCCGGTGGTCTGGGCTTCCGTTTTCCCCGAAGATGCGGATGATTTTACCGAGCTTAAAGCATCTCTCGGCAAACTTAAACTTTCCGACTCGGCTTTTTCTTTTGAAGAAGAA
>JBBUAS010000024.1:0-3458 GCA_038058555.1 Patescibacteria group bacterium
GGAAATAAAATCAACAAAATAAAATTCAGTCCGGTGGACATTGAGACTCGGAAGAAGCTTGATTTCAAAGCAGGGGACACGGTGTCTGTCTGGTCCAAGATTGCTGAAGAAAAAACTTCTACCAAAGCCAACAAAAAAACCGAAAAGACCGTGAAGTATCGTTTGCAGGCTTTTGAAGGGATTGTCTTGGCCAGAAAACATGGCAAAGAAGCCGGGGCTACTTTTACCGTGCGCAAAGTTGCGAGCGGAGTGGGAGTAGAAAGAATTTTCCCGCTTTATTCCCCGATGGTAGATAAAATTGAAATAACCAAAAAATCCCGCGCTCGCCGATCCAAGCTCTACTATATCCGTACCAAAGCGATCAAAGATGTCCGCAGTAAAATGCGTTCGGTGGCTAATCAGGAAGAGACGTTAGATGCCGTCGAAGAGATAGCGCCTGCCCGCAATGCTACTGCATAGCTGTTGCAGGCGGGGAATAAATTTTTAATTTTGATATACTTCCAATACGCGCGGGTGTTGTAACAGTAGCCAAGCCAGCTTGAGGTGTTGGTGTCCGCAAGGACGTGGAGGTGCAAATCCTCTCCCGCGCACAAAAATTTTCTAAAACTAATCTTTGTCATTTTTGTTTTCCATTTTTTTAATTGGTATAATCACTGAATGATTAGTTTTTATTTCTTTTATGCAAATAGTTAAACAACCCTGGGCTCTTTCCGTTTCCGAAGTACTCGAGGCGTTTCAGACTTCCGAAAAGGGAATTAGCGACAAAGAAGCGGAAACACGCCTTTCCAAATACGGCCGCAACACTTTTCATCAAAAAAGCAAATTAAGTCCGGTCTCTTTGTTTTTAAAACAATTTATCAGCCCTTTGATATTTCTACTTTTGGGGTCCGTGTTTTTAACCGCTTTGCTACACAAGTGGCTGGACACGGGAGTCATTTTATTCGTGGTTCTTTTAAATGTGGCGCTTGGTTTTTATCACGAATACCACGCGGAGAATACGCTTGATAAATTGAAAACCTATATTAAGGACCGGGCCCGAGTCATCCGAAACGGAGTGGAAGAAGAAATAGATTCCGAGCTGGTGGTGCCGGGGGATATTTTAAAGTTATCCTATGGCGCGCGCGTCCCGGCGGACGCGCGCATTATCAGCGTAAATAATTTTCAAGTTGACGAAGCGATTTTAACCGGCGAGGCTCTGCCGGTTCAGAAAAAAGAAGACGTTGAAAGCGTGAGCGCAATCGTGGCGGAACGAAAAAATATAGCGCATGCGGGGACCTTGGTTGTCCAGGGATATGCCCTAGCCGTTGTTTATGCGACCGGAAATAACACCGAAATCGGGCAGATCGCCGGAATGGTTTCCAAAATTAACAAAATAAAAACCCCCCTTCAGAAAGGCGTGGATCATCTGGCTTGGCTTATTTTTTTCGTTGTAAGCGTTATCGTTGCGGGAATATTAATTTTGGGAATTTTTCGGGGAGAATCTTTTGTTGAAATGCTGCTTCTCTCTTCGGCGGTGGCGGTAGGCGCGGTGCCTGAGTCTCTGCCGATTGCCTTGACGGTGATTTTAGCCATCGGATCTTTGCGGATTGCGGAAAAAAGAGGGGTGGTGAGAAAACTAACGGCTGCTGAAACATTGGGCTCGACTACTTTAATTATGACCGACAAAACCGGGACCCTTACTCTGGCCGATATGCGACTGGTCGGTATTCACGGCCTGAATCACATTCTTTCACCCGACACAACAGCTATTCAAGATAAAATATTTACTCACGACCAGAAGTCTTTGCTTCAACTGGCTTTGCTCAATGTGGATGTTTCGGTCGAGAACTCGAATGAAAAAGATAAAATGAAATGGTCTTTTCGGGGACGTCCTTTTGAAGTAAACATTGTCAAAGCCTGCCGGCTTCACAATATAGCCTTTGACTCTATTTCCACTTCTGTTTCCCATTTAATTTTGCCGTTTAATTCAACCAACAAATTTTCCGTAGCGGTTCAAGACGGAAATTATATTTTGATGGGAGCGCCGGATGTTTTGCTGAAGAAATCTTCTTTGACCAAAGAGGAATATTTCAAAGTGGAAGCTTGGATAGAAGCGACCAGCCGGGAAGGCAAGAGATTGATTGGAATAGCAAGCATCCCGAAAAAACACAACAGAAAAGATTTTTCTATTTCGGAGATTGAAGATATTACTTTTCTGGGAATGTTTACCTTTTTTGATCCCATCAGACCGGAAGTGCCTGCGGCTATTTTAAATATTCAATCCCATGGAATAAAAATAGTCCTGGTGACCGGCGATTTGGTCGGCACGGCGCTTTCGGTGGCGAAAGATTTGCATTGGCAAGTGCAAGAAGAGGAAGTTTTGACCGGAACGGACATTCGAGGGCTGACGGATTCCGAGCTTCTTGAAATTATTCCCAGAATTAAAATTTTTGCCCGGGTAACGCCCGAAGACAAATTGCGCATCGGCGAACTTTATCAAAAATTAGGGGAGGTGGTGGCCATGACCGGAGACGGAGTGAATGACGCTCCGGCACTTAAAGCGATGGATATCGGGATATCTGTCGGTTCCGGAAGCGACGTGGCGAAAAGCGCGGCGGACTTGGTATTGTTGGATGACAATTTTGCCACCATCAGCCTGGCGATTGATGAAGGGCGGAAAATTCTGGCCAATGTCCGGAAAACTTTTGTTTATCTAATGTCCAATTCTCTCGACGAAGTGTTTGTGATCGGAGGGTCTCTGCTTTTTTTCCTGCCCCTGCCTTTGACGGCCTTGCAAATAATCTGGGTCAATCTTTTTACCGGATCTTTGCCGGCTCTGGCTTTTGCCTTCGATCAGGATATCGATCGGGAAAAATATGCGGGAAAGAAATTGGAATTAATTTTTACCAAAGAAGTGAAAATAATGACTTTCGGCATTGGAGTCTTGAGTTCGCTTCTTCTTTTTGCTTTGTATTATTTTATGCTTAAAATAGGAATGGAGCTGGAGCTGGCCCGCGCGATTTTCTTTGTTTGTTTTGCTTCTTATGTCCTGGCCATCGCTTTTTCTTTCCGCAGTTTGCGTCTCCCGCTTTTCTCTTACCGGATTTTTTCAAATAAAAAACTGAATTGGAGTGTTTTGATCGGAATCGCGCTTCTTGTCTTTACCATGACGATGCCTTTTATGCGGGGAATCTTCATGCTTTCGTCCTTGCCTTGGTCGGCTCTTCCTTTTATTATCTTCTGGCTCATCTTGAATGTCCTCTTGGTGGAAGGGGCGAAATACATTTTGCGCCGGCGCAAAAAAATATCCAAGTAGCGTTTAAGCATATTTTTTGCTAAATTAGATTTGTATGGTGCCTATGGTGTAGCGGCAGCAGTTATGCTTGTTTTAAGTTTAAGTTGTAGCGTAAGTTGGTTTTCATACATGGTGCCTATGGTGTAGCGGCAGCAGTTATGCTTGTTTTAAGTTTAAGTTGTAG
>JBBUAS010000025.1:0-12859 GCA_038058555.1 Patescibacteria group bacterium
TTATCGGAATAATTTGTATCACCGCCATCTGTAATGATGCCATCTGTTTCAACGGTCTGTGCGCCATTGTTTAAATCAATATCATTGGCAATAACATTATTATCACCGTCAGGATGGTGTATAACATAAATATCCCAAACTTTCTTTCTGTAACCTTTATCACCTCCACCATTATAACTGGGAAATATTTCTTCCCAGGTCCACCATTCCCGTTTCCATAAATTACCTTCTGGGATATTTTTTTGTGCAAGATGATAAAGATAACGGACACCCCAGCGAATACTTTGCTCTGGAGAATTTCCATTAGCATCCTTATATTCTAAGATTCTTAGTTGCTGATTAAAAACTTCATACTCTGTTCCCATTTTCTTTTTACCTGGGTTCGGGTTAAAAATATTTTTTAATGCGTAAATTGCATCATTATTAGGATCGGCAACTTGCATTATGTCAGGGTAGCTGGGATAACGTCTTTGCTTACCATATCCTATTACGCTCTCTACATACACCATCGCTTTTACTAAATTTGGGTCTAAGGGAGAATTAGGCGGGTATTCTTGATTCATAAACTCGTCATTCCAATAACCCACCGCTTGTGCAATTTCGTTGTCAAAACGATTATAATCTTTTTTGGAAGGACTTATATAAACTTGAGGACGAGGATAAACCGGATTAAATTCTCTCGCTTCAAGAGTAATCGAAAAAACAGCAGTTGATTTGCCAAAGGTCAGCTTGTTTTTTTCTTGCACGGTGATTTGAAAATCAAATGTCTTTGGTAAAGAATTTAAATCAATAGAAATTGTTTCTGAAATCTCTCCGATATCACTAAAAAGAAAATCTTTCTCTGTAACTTTGATATTTAGATGAACTTCGAGCGTATCGTTGACTCCCCGAAATTCTTGGATCTGTTGATTATATTCAAAAGTACTTCCGCGTTTTATGGTTTGATAAGAAGAAAAATTTTTTCCCACAGTTTCAACTTCAAGAAGAATATCGTTGCCAATAGATTCACCCCCATATTGAAGCTTTAAAATTTTTAAACTGATCGCTTTCGCCATATTATCTAAATTTTACTAAAAAAGATCATATTCGTCCACTGATAATTTCATATACTATTCTACGGTGAGCAATTGCAAAAATTTTTACTTTTTTATCTTCTATCCGAAAAATTATCCGATAATCACCTACCCTTAATTTTAGATATCCTTTGAGAGATCTTCGTAGTGGTTTGCCGTATAAATCCGGTTTACTTGTTAATTTAACTTTAATGGCTTGTTTGATACGGTTTCTGTATGAGCCTGATATTTTGGGAATATCATTATTTACAACCTTATCCACATATAGAATTTCGTAGCTCATAATTTACAACCATGCTTGTTTGTGAGTCAAAAAACGAGCATTTTTAATATCCCGCTCATTGGCAATTCTATCGAAAACCATATCTTCCTCGATTTCAAGAGCAATACCTAAAAGATGCAAAGCTTTAGTCGCTTGTGGCATATTATCTCGTTTAGCAATACGAGAAAGCATTATGTCTAAACTCGGTGATAAAGAAATATTGATTCTTTTTTTGATTGTGGCCATATAAATAGTGTATCAAAAGTGTATCACCTGTGTCAAGTATTTTGCTCCCAACTAATACATCAATATATCTTTACCCCGATTTTCTCCCGCACTTCTTCCATTTTTTTTGAGGCAACTTTTTTCGCTTTTTCCCCGCCGGCTTTGAGAATCGCCAAGGCCGCCGGAATATCTTTTTCAAATTTCTTTCTTCTTTCGCGCAAGGGCGCAATGAATTTTTCTAAATCCTCTATCAGCATTTCTTTGAGTTCTTTGTATTTGCCCGCTTTGCTCTCATAAAGAGGCAAAAGTTCGGAAGCGGGACGAAGCAAATTATGGATGGCGTAAACATTTTGCGGAATTCCCCCGCCCGAATCTGTCACGATGCTCATTACGCATTTTTTAATTTCTTCGTATTCGGCAAAAAGCGGAATAGTATTATTATAACTCTTGGACATTTTTCTGCCGTCGATGCCGGGAATATTTTCCATATCTTTCATAATAATTTCTTTCGGCAATTTGAATATTTCCCCGAAAATTCTATTGAATTTTTCCGCTATGTCTCGGGCATATTCAACGTGTTGCTTTTGATCCTGGCCGACCGGCACAATATCCGGACTGTAAAGCAGGATATCAGCGGCCATCAGCACGGGGTAATTGAAGGTTCCGACATTTATTTCTTTATTCTTTGCCCGAGCATCTTTATAAGCATGGGCGCGCTCTAAATAAGGCATCGTCACAAAAGTGTCAAAAATCCAGGCAAGTTCGGGATGTTCCGAGATGTCGCTTTGTTTGAAAAGTGTCACTTTTTTGGGATCGAGACCAATTGCCAAATAATCCAGCAAAATATCAATTATATTTTGACGCATTTCTTCTTTATTTTGAATAAAATTAAGAGCGTGATAATCGGCTATAAAAATGTAGCTTTCGTATTCATTGGCTAAATCGACAAATTGTTTCATGGCGCCAAAATAATTGGCAATATGCACTCTGCCGGTTGGTTTAACGCCCGATAATAATACCTTTTTAGACATATGAATATATTAACATATTAATAACATCTTTACACACTTTTTGGTTTTGACAATCTCTCTTCGGTAGTAGAGAATAACTTTATGCCTAAAACAGCAAGAAATAACAATTTGCGCATTCCGCCCCAGAGTATTCCTTCCGAGCAAGCGGTCTTGGGCTCTATTATGCTCCGCAAAGACGCAATGCATGAAGTGGAAGGTATGATCAATCCGGACTCTTTCTACGTTGAAAAGCATAAAAAAATTTTTCAGGCAATGCTTGATTTGTCGCTCAAGAATGAGCCGATAGATATGCTCTCGCTTTCCACTAAATTAAGCGAACAAAAATTTCTTGAGGCCGTCGGAGGCAATCAATATCTCGCGGAGATTGTAAATGTCGTTCCCTCTTCCCTGAATGTCAAACATTATGCCGACATTGTGCAGAAAAAATATGTTCTCCGAAGTTTGATTGAAGCGGCGGATTATGTTTCGGAACTCGCTTTTGAAGAAGGCGACGATCATATGGATGATATTCTGGATATGGCGGAAAAGAAAATTTTTAGCGTCGTTTCGTCTCCGAAGAATCAAAAATACGTAAATTTAAAAGATGCTCTGCCCGAGGCTTACGAGCGTCTGGAAAAATTGCACGAAAATAAAGGAATGCTCCGCGGGCTGGCAACCGGATTTAAAGATTTGGACACGATGCTTTCCGGTTTGCAAAAATCCGATTTGATTATTATTGCGGCCCGGCCCAGTATCGGCAAAACCACCCTGGCCTTGGACATCGCGCGCATGTCCGGAGTCTTGCACGAAAAATCAGTCTTAATTTTTTCCTTGGAAATGTCTTCCCAGCAATTAGTGGACCGCATGCTTTCCGCCGAGAGCCGGGTCAATGCCTGGAATCTGCGCACGGGGCGCCTTTCTTCGGACCGGGAATTTTCCCAATTGCGGGACTCTTTGGATAAATTAGCCAAAGCAAAAATTTATATCGACGATCAGCCCGGAAATTCAATCGTCCGAATGAAAGCTCTCTCGCGCAGATTAAAAGCCGAAAAAGGGCTTGACTTAATCGTGGTGGATTACTTGCAGTTAATGACCACTTCAAAAAATTACGATTCCATGGTTAACCAGGTGACCGAAATTTCCAGGTCGTTAAAGAGCTTGGCCAAAGAACTGAATGTGCCGGTTTTGGCGCTTTCTCAGCTTTCCCGAGCAGTCGAATCCCGCGGTGGAAAACCTCGCCTTTCTGACCTTCGAGACTCAGGCTCCATTGAACAAGACGCAGATGTCGTGATGTTCATTCACCGGGAAGATAAAGGTAAAGAAGAATCCGAAAAAACCAATATTGCGGAAATTCTGATTGAAAAACACCGCAATGGACCGACCGGAAAAGTAGAACTTTACTTTGACGAAAAAACCACAACCTTCTTAAGTCTGGAAAAAAGCAATATCAGTGAATTTGCCGCGCCGAAAGTAGGCGGAGAGCTGGATGAATTTTAATGTGTTAGAATTAAAGAATGGATATCATAGACAAATTAACCGAAATTTTTAAGGAATTCCCCGGCATTGGAGAAAGACAAGCGAAGCGTTTTGTTTATTTTCTGATGTCTAGAACTCCCGCTTACAATGAAAATCTGTCAAGTTTTATTTTGGAGTTGAAAAAAGAAGTAGCGCAGTGTAAAGAATGCTTTAGGTTTTTCATTTTAGGATCTAAAAAAGAAAAACTGTGCGAGATTTGTTCAAATCAGCATACTGACCCCTCTACCCTGATGGTGATTGAAAAAGATTCTGATTTGGAATCAGTCAAAAAGAGCAGAGTTTATCACGGCAAATATTTTATTTTGGGCGGACTGGTACCGATCGTTGAAAAAACCACTAAGAGCCGAGTACGAATAGAAGAATTGAAAAAGAAAATAGCCAGCGAGGCAAGGCCTAGCTCGCTAGGCCTTGCCTCGCTGGCCTCGCTGAAAGAAATAATTTTAGCTTTTTCCTTGAATCCCCAGGGCGAGCATACTGACCAATATGTCCGCGAACAATTAAAAGAGATGGCGGACAAACTTAATATTAAAATCTCCTCCCTCGGCCGCGGACTTTCCACCGGCACCGAGCTTGAGTATTCCGATAACGATACGCTTCGAAACGCGCTTAAGAATAGGCAATAAAAATGACAAAAAAAGACAAAGAAAATTTAATAAAAGCGGCTTGGGCAGGCGGAGAAGTTTTGAAAAAGTTTTTTGGTAAAACTTTGCACCCCAAAGAAAAATCGACTCTTTGGGATTTTCAAACGGAAGCCGATTTGGGTTCTGAAAAAACTATTTTGAAAATTTTGAAGGCTAAATTTCCAAAATATAATATTAATTCGGAAGAAGCGGGAAAAATAGATAATAAATCAGAATATACGCTAGTAATAGATCCGCTTGACGGCACCAATAATTTTGTCTTGGGAATTCCCAATTTTTCCGTTTCCATAGCGTTGTTTTACAAAAATAAAGCTGTTGCCGGAGTTATTTATCAGCCTATCTTAAATCAGACTTATTTTGCGGAAAAAGGCGCAGGGGCATTTCTAAATAATACAAAAATAAGAGTCAATAATATTGCCAACGAAAAGAAAATAACTATCGCTTACAATTGCCACTACCAAACCCAAAGAAGCCATCTGTCCAAGACAATGAGCAATTTGATAAATTCTAATCACAAAAGAATTTTGTTGGGATGGTCTCCAGCTTACGAATATTGCTTGCTGGCTTCCGGAAAAATTGAATCCGTCGTCACTGATGATATTGAAATTCACGACTACGCGGCAGGCAAGCTCATTGCCCAAGAAGCGGGTGCAAAAATTATTGATTTAACCGGCAAAAAAGAAACTGACCACAGCAACAGCAAATTTATTATCAGCAATAACGACAAAATAAATAAATACATTTTAAAGATTATCAAACCGCTCCAAAAAGGACGAAAGTAAGTGTATACGGAGGAGTTTCCTCCGTAGTAAGATATTGATGCAAAATAACTCCCGGAAAACAGACAGTAAAAAGTTTACTGAACTCACGGCCGTGAATGTAGTAAACAATTTTATTTTATAGAAATAATTTTGACTTTGAAAAAAGGCTGGCGGTGGCCGTTGCGACGGAGATAACGGGATTTTTGTTTATATTTTATCACCATGATTTTTCGAGCCCGGCCGATTTCCACGATTTCCGCGTCCACCTTCGCGCCTTTAATGTAAGGGGTGCCGATAGTAGTATCTTTTCCGTCATCTACGAGCAAAACTTTATCAAAGATTAATTTATCTCCTTTTTTGTGCTCATCTCCTTTTGCCTTGATTTTTTCAATAGAAACAATGCTCCCTTTGGAGACTTTATATTGTTTCCCGCCTGTTTGTATTACCGCGAATTCCATAAAATATATACTATCTAAAATTTCATAAAAAAGCAAGGATATGCTATAATTTCATCATTATGCAGACAAAAATCATGGAAAGATATTTTTTCTTTGGGCTCTTGTTCGCCATTCTCGTTTTTACTTTTCTAATTTTTCGTCCTTTTTGGGCAGTCTTGGTATTGGGTATTTCTTTCTCTATCGTATTGTACCCAATTTATGAATGGCTGAAAAAAAGAATGGCGAACTGGGTGGCGGCATTTTTAACGGTAGTTCTTTTCACGATAGTGCTCTGCGGTCCGCTCCTGGGCCTTGGGTTTATTGTTTTTAACCAAAGCCAAGATCTTTATCATAATGTTGTTCGCAGCGGCGATATCGGCCCGTTTTTAAATTCATTGGGCAGTACAATCAATAAATTTCTGCCCCAAGAGACAAATTTTGATATGCAAGCAAAAACGAGTGAATTTATTTCTTATGTTTCGAGCAATATCGCGAAAATCTTCAGCGCTACTTTGTCCGCTTTTTTTTCATTTCTCTTAATGCTTTTAATTATATTTTATTTTCTCAAAGATGGAGCCAGGTGGAAAAGGGCGATCGTGGTGCTAAGTCCTTTAGGAGACCAAGACGACGAAAAAATAATCACCAAATTGTCGCAGTCTGTCAACGCTGTTATTAAAGGAAATCTGTTGATCGCCGTCATTCAAGGCATCTTAATGGGGTTTGGTCTTTGGATCTTTGGCATACCCAATGCGGCCCTTTGGGGAGTGGTCGCGAGCGTGGCTTCTTTCCTTCCGACCATTGGAACCGCTTTGATTTCAGTTCCGTCTATTATTTTTCTCTTAATTGCGGGAGAGTCGGCTAATGCTATCGGACTTCTAATTTGGTCCGTGCTGGCCGTTGGTTTGGTGGACAATTTCTTAAGCCCCTTAATTGTCGGAGGAAAAACAAATATCCCCCCGCTTTTAATCCTTTTTGCTGTTTTGGGTGGAATTGCCCTTTTGGGCCCGGTCGGTGTTTTGGTCGGTCCGCTTACTGTAAGCTTGCTCTTGACCCTAATTTCAATTTACAGGAATGAATTCAAACAAAATACAATTTTATAATACTCTTTCGCGCGAAAAAGAATATTTCTCACCTATAAACGAAAAAGAAGTCCGTATGTATACCTGCGGACCAACTGTGTATAACTACACACATATAGGTAATTTACGTTCTTATGTTTTTGCTGACATACTGTGTCGCACTTTAAGATATAACGGATTAAAAGTAAAACAAATAATAAATATCACCGATATAGGACACCTCTCAAGCGACGGAGATGTGGGAGACGACAAAATGACCAAGGGTCTTTTGCGTGAAGGCAAAGAATTAAATTTGAAAAATATGCGGGAATTGGCAGAATTTTATGCAGAAAAGTTTAAAGAAGATTTGAAGCATCTGAATATACAAAAACCTGAAGGATTTTATTTTGCAAGTGATTACGTAAAAGAGGACATCGAATTTATTAAAAAATTGGAACAAAAAAAATACACATACAAAACAACTGATGGAATTTATTTCAATACTTCTAAAATGTCAGATTACGGAATTTTGTGGGGAAAAACCAGAAACAAAAAAGAATTGCAATCAAGGATCATGGAAAATCCGGAGAAGAAAAATAAAGAAGATTTCGCTCTTTGGAAATTCAATCCGAAAATCGGCTTCTCTTCTCCATGGGGAAAAGGTTTCCCGGGTTGGCATATAGAATGCTCGGCTATGGGAATGAAATTCTTAGGGGAACAATTTGATATTCATACGGGAGGTATTGATCTGATACCCACCCACCATACCAACGAAATCGCCCAATCAGAATGCGCAACAGGTAAAAAACCTTTTGTTAAATTTTGGATGCATAGTGAATTCGTTGATACCGGCGGTGTAAAAATGTCAAAATCGGAAAATAATTTTTTGCGATTAGAAAGCTTAATCAACAAGAATATTAACCCTATAACATATCGCTTTTGGCTTTTAATGGCAAGTTACCGCACGAAGGTAAACTTCGTTTGGGAAGCGCTTGGGGGCGCAGAAACGGCTTTAAAACGCCTGTATAATCTCTATTCCGACCTGGGCGCTGATGTGGGAAACATACACCAAGAGTACAAGAATAAATTTAAAGAATTCATAAATGACGACCTGGATACTCCGAGAGCTTTATCGTTATTGTGGGATGTTTTTAAAGATCCGAACATTTCCGATGCTGACAAAAAAGCGACGATTCTTGATTTTGATAAAGTATTGGGACTTGATTTCGCAGATTTAAAAGAAGAAAAAATCCCGGCCAAAATAAAAAAACTGGCGGAAGAGCGAGAGAAAGCCCGGGGAAACAAGGACTTCAAAAAATCCGACGAACTGCGAGGAAAAATAAACTCGCTCGGATATGAAATCAAAGACAATCCGAGCGGGCCGGAAATTTTCACAAACACATAGGAAACTCCTATGTACATAGGAGTTTCCTATGTGTTTGTTAGGTTGCGGGCTCTTGCTGGGTCATGCAGTGGATAGTGCCTCCGGCGTAAATAATTTCACTGCAATTTATGCTTACGACTTTGCGATTCGGAAAACAAGACTGAATAATTTTTAGGGCCTTGGCGTCGTTGGGATCATTGAATTTTGGTGCTAAAACTACATTATTGCCGATATAAAAATTGCAATAAGAAACCGGAGCCTTCTGATTTTTATGGTTTTCACCATCATCATAAAACATATGGGGCATCGGAAGCTTAATCAGATTAAATTTTTTGCCATCCTGATCAGTCGTCTGCTCTAATGTTTTATAATTATCGTCTAAAATTTTAAAATTTTCATCATTCTCATCTTCTTCATAGGAGCAGAGAATGGTCGTGGGATTTACGAATTTCGCAATATCATCTATGTGTCCGTCGGTGTGATCGTTCACTAAACCATTTTTCAGCCAAATAATTTTGCTCGTACCTAAATAATCATTCAGATAATTTTCAATTTGTTGTCTGTCAAGTTTTGGATTACGATTGGGATTCAAAAGACATTGCTCGGTAGTAATTAAAGTTCCCTTTCCATTCACTTCGATTGCTCCGCCTTCCAAAACAATTCCGGGTGTAAATTTTTTTCCCGGTAATATGATATTATTGAAAACATCTTTATCTATCAATACCGGAGTAAAATAAGGATCTCGGCTTTTGCCGTAAGCGTTGTATTCCCATTTGATCCAGGCCAAAGATTCTTTCGGCCGATTGACTAAAAAAATTGGACCATAGTCTCTCGTCCAGACATCGGCAAATTTGGTGATAATAAAATTTATTTTTTCAATATCCACGCCGGCTTTTTCAAGCAAGGCGCCCGCGCGATTTTTCATTTTATCATTTAAAACCAGAAGCTTCACAATCTCGGATTTGTAAATTGCTTTAATCATTTCCACAAAGACAGCTTCGGCTATCGGCATGCGTTTAGGAAAAGTGGTTTCATCATAAGGCCAAGCCAGCCAAACAGCCGAATGTTTTTCCCATTCGGCAGGCATCACGAAACCTAAAGATTTCGGGGTATTTTTGTCCATTATTTTTCTAAAATTTTCTTTAATTTTTTTTCTTCCTCTTCAACTTTTTTTGAACGCACGAGATTTTTAACAAATTTTTTATCAGTCAATATTTTGTAGGTATCCGGCCGGCGATCATGTAAAAACCCCCAGCTATTTGAGACAAAGTCGTTCATGCTTAAATCGATTTTGGCGATGATGATTTGTTCTTTTGTGGCACTCGCACGTTTCAAGATTTTACCGAATGCATCGCAAATAAAGGACTGCCCCCAGAAACGGGATTTTCCTTCCACTCCCGTCCGGTTAGCCGCCACCACAGGAATGCCATTGGCAATAGCGTGGCCGCGCATTACCGTCTCCCAGGCATTATGCCAATTGCCCTCCGGTGGCATATAACCCATGACATTGGCGATAGCTGTGGGGTAAAAAATTATTTCCGCTCCGGACAGCTTCACAGCGCGAGCCGCTTCCGGAAACCATTGGTCAAAGCAAATCAAGACGGCAAAATTGCCGAATTTGGTTTTAAAAATTTTATAGCCCGATTCGCCTTTTTCAAAATAATCTTTTTCATAAAAACCGGGGTCGTGAGGAATGTGAATCTTGTGATATTTTTCCAACAGCTTGCCTTTTTCGTCAAACACCGCCGCCGTATTGTAATATTTGCCATTTTTATCTTTTTCAAAAATCGGCGCGATAATGACCACACCTAATTTTTTAGCCAATTTAGACATTGTATTCGTGGTTTTTCCGGGAATAGTTTCCGCATATTTTTCTTTTGGCACTTTCGGAACAACAGGAAAATACGGAGTCCGGAAAAGTTCCTGCAAGCAAATAATCTGCGCGCCTTTTCTAGCCGCTTGTTCCACCGTTTTTACAGTTTTTAGCAAATTGGCTTCCAAGTCAGCAGACACCGCACTCTGAACCGCCGCCACGGTGACAAATTTATTTTTCATCCCATTGGTCATTCTTGAAATATAGCACATTTAAAATCTTTTTACGATAAATACAAAATAAGATTGTCACGTCTAACAAAATAAAATAAAGCCCAAATGAATATATCGAAAAAGACCAATCTTTTATTATCAACAAACCAATAATATTAGTAATAATAGGTAAAGAATAGGGACCATGGTTTTCTGTTTCCGGAAAATTCCATGCTTTCACAACCGTGGGAACTGAAGCTAATGCGTCGCTTAATATGGCAAAAAATATTGAGATCCCTAGATTGTAGGTAAATATATAAAACATGAGAGCGAGGGTTGCAAAAAATCCACAATATATATCAAGGGTTGTAATTTTCCAAAATCCGTTTTTGGTTAAAATTCCTGCCAGCATAATCAATAGAGAACCAAACCCGGCCACCAATATTGGCAACATTGAAAGTCCCGCCCCGGCTTCAAACTGAAAAAACACCCCAATGAATGGTGCAATCGTCCAAAAAAACCAAGAGACTAAATTAGGTTTTGCGTGACCTTTAATTATACTTCTGATGTATAAAAAATGACCAATAAAATTTAATAGAACAGCAAAATAAATAATTTGTTCGGGTAACATATTTTATAAAATTCCTTAACCTACAATATACTGTATATTAAGATTAATACACTTCTTTAATGCTATCGGGAATATTTTCATTTCTAATATCGATTGCATAGTTTCTCTTTTCCCGATCTTTCCATTTATAGCTCTGCTCCAATGCCTCTTCTTTTGTTAAAGGAAGATATTCTTGGGCGATAGTTTCATTATAATAAAAACATGACAATTCCGCCGGAAAAAATTCTCCATATTTATATATCCTTTTTTTACTGTCGATATATGGCATGTTATTCATGTGTTTAATGATTTTAGGAATTAATTCTTCGTATTGTTCCTTGGTATATTGTTTATTGAAAATACAGTTTGACTTACTGACCAAATTTATACACCCAAAACATTCATTACAATTTCTGCAATTGTAAAGGAAATATGAGTCAGTGCAATTTTTGCAATTTAAAGAATATTTTAAACCGTAAGAATCAAAGCTATTTACACATTCATACATGAGTTCACTTTTCCCAATATTTAATAGGTCCTGAGAATCCTTTACCCAATTCGCCATTCTGGTGTAGCGAACATTCTCAGAAAAACCGCTACCAAATACTAGATAACACCCTTTGTTATTGTCGGTAAAATTACCATATTCACTATTAATGGAGTTAAGATTCGACAATGTCAAAAGCGGGGTCTTTTTTAATAACTCAGTATATTGTTCAAAAAAAGTTTTATTAAAATCATATTCTAAACCAAAATCTAGAGGGTTCCACGCATCCCCCCACCAACAATCATGGCAATATGCAGCATAAGAACCTGCCGGATTATACATAGAAATCATCCCTTTACTACAAAGACCACACTGTCTTTTATACAAACTTCGTTCATTACGCCAAGTCATTCTCCGTTGCATTCTGCATTCCGGACAAAAAGTCGGCGGAGGGACTTTTATTTTTTCGTAAAATCCAAAATTATCCGGCTCTATCGTGAACATAGCTTTACAGTTTTGGCAGTTTTTTGTTTCTTGTTTCATTCCAATATTCTATAGAATGTTAGAATACTCTAGATCCCTTCTTTTTTGAGTTCTTCAATGATTTCGCGGGACTTGCGGGAAAGCCGGCCCGGAAGTTTGATTTGGAGTTTAATCAAAAGATCACCCCGCTTGTTTTTTAAAATTGGCACGCCTTTGCCCCGTACCCGCAGAATCTCATTTATCGCCACGCCCTCCGGAATTGTTACTTCAATCTCCCCATCCAAGGTTTGAATAGAATATTTGGTTCCCAGAAGCGCTTCGGAAAGTTTTAAATTCAAATTCATCACCAGATCATTGCCTTCGCGCTTGAATACCGGATGGGACGCTACATTTATTTTTATATAAAGATCGCCAGCTGTGCCTCGAGAAATCGCTTCGCCGTAACCGGTCATTCGAACCATTTCCCCGTCCCGGATGCCCGGAGGAATAACGATAGAAACTTCTTCCTCGCGGCGAAGAACGCCTTTGCCTTTGCATTTATCGCAAATTTTTTCCGGCACTTCGCCTGTCCCCAAACATTCTTCGCAAATCTTCGTATTGGCAATCGTCCCGAAAATCGTTCTTTTCTGTTCGCGGATTTTTCCCTGGCCATTGCAATGCTTACAAGTTATCAAGATAGAGCCTGTATTTGCTCCGGAACCATTGCAAGAGAGACAATTGGAAGTTTTAGTAATTAAAATTTTTCGATTCGTGCCAAAAAATAGAATCAGAAAAAGAAATTTGAACTTCTGTGGAAATATCCCGACCACGACGTGTTTGTTGTCTTCCTCCATCCATTCCACCCCCAAAAAAATCACTGAAGATATC
>JBBUAS010000026.1:0-1747 GCA_038058555.1 Patescibacteria group bacterium
TGGATGAGACGCCGATGCTCAATTGTCCTTATGCGGAAAACGGCTTTTCAGTTTGCGACAACAATCTTGACCATATCAACAATTGGCGACAATTTTCAAATGCGGTTCTTTCTTCGCTATTCGTCTTTTCGTTTTTAATCCTAGGAATAATTTTATATTTTTTTTATAAAAACTTTTTAAATCAGAAACGGCATTTTTATAAATGGAAATATTATCTTGATAATAAGAAATGGGATACTTATCCCGATAGAATAATCAAGTGGCTATCACTTTTGGAAAATAGCCCATCTCCGGTTAACGCTTAGTTTTCTCTTTAACAGCGTTAATTAAATAAATAAAATTCTATGAAAAAAATTATTGCATGGGCAATTATTATTGCAGGCGTATTTGGTCTCTTATGGCTGACCGGAAGAAATAAAGCTTTTGATCCACAAAACGAAATAGTAAAAGCGGCAAATCAATCAGTCAATATCGGAAAGGAGTTGGCTATATCCGAGACATTCTACGACTTCGGCGCAATCTCCATGAAAAATGGAAATGTCACCAAAATATTCAAAGTGACTAACAGAACAGATAAAGATGTTTTCTTTCCAAGTCTGACTACTTCCTGCATGTGCACTGTCGCTTATCTTATAGAGCCTGACGGAAGCAAAAAAGGCCCTTTCGGCATGCCTGGGCACGGCGGAGCCGTGCCCAGAGCCAACGAGCTTATTAAAGCGGGTGAGTCGCGCGAGATTGAAGTTGTTTTTGATCCCAATGCTCACGGCCCGGCGGGTGTTGGAATGATTAATCGGATTATTCTGCTTGAAGATGATAACGGGAATAAATTGCAGTTCGAGATTAAGGCAAATGTAACTCCATAATAATTATGAAAAAAATTATTATTACAACCGGCATTCTCCTTGTTGCCATAATCGTCATAATTATTCTTAAAAACAATCCGGCTACTTCCTCAATTATCTGGGATCTGAGCAAACAAGGCACTTGGCTTCTGCCGCTTGTTTTAGTGGCGGCGGTTTTAGACAGCGTGCATCCTTGTTCATTCTCCATTCTGCTCATCACCATTGCCTTTCTTTTCGGAATACAGCTGAGTCGAAAAAAAATTCTTGTTTTGGGCGGAATCTATATTACCGGAATATTCTCGGCGTATTTTCTGATTGGCCTCGGCATATTGAAAGTCTTGCACATTTTCAACACTCCCCATTTTATGGGGAAATTGGGAGCCACTCTTCTGATTACTTTCGGCGCGCTCAATCTTATCGGTCGTTTTTTTCCGGCCTTTCCGATCAAGCTTAAAATTCCGTCATTCGTTCATGGTCCGATAGGGAAATTAATGGACAAAGCATCCGGCCCGGCCGTGTTTGGTCTCGGTTTGCTCGTCGGGATTTGCCAGTTTCCGTGCATGGGCGGACCCTATTTGATGGTCATCGGACTCCTGCGCGACCAGATGACTTATGCGAGCGGATTTGGCTATCTCTTGCTCTACAATCTCATTCTGATTATTCCGTTAGTATTTGTCTTGTTCATCTCCGCCGACAAATTGTTGGTTGATAAAATGCAGATATGGAAGCGTGACAATATGGGCGGATTGAAACTTTGGTCGGGAATCGCCATGATTATTATCGGTATTTTAATTTTCTTCATTTAATATGATTACTGCAATATTATCGATTCTCATTCTGACCTGTGTCGTGTGGGTTCTTAATAAAAAATTAGCTTTCCAAATATGTCCGATTTGCGCCGGAGT
>JBBUAS010000027.1:0-3524 GCA_038058555.1 Patescibacteria group bacterium
TTACCCAGACAGTCGTTGTAAAAGAAGAAGATTTGGTGGTGGATGCGATTGCCAAAAATAAAGAAGCGGTATTTTCCATTAGCAAAGAAATACAGGATGCGGAATTCAAAACCATAGAAGTTGGAGCCGGGCGGGGATTTGCTGTTTCTCCCGAAGGAATTGTTGTTGTTGACGCAATGTTTGTCTTCGATAAAGGAGTCTATTATGTAAAAAATGACAGCGGAAAGTTCAAAGCGGATTTTGTTTCAACCGATAAAACTGGATTTTCTTTTTTGAAAATCGGGACTCCACTCGATGAAAAAAATAAACTTATTTTCACCCTTCCCACTTTTGGAGATTTGGATAAAATGAAAATCGGACAGAAAATTTTAGTTTTAGGCGGAGGCATCTCTTCTTTTATTTTTGAAGGGAATAAAGATATTAAAATTACTGTGACAAAATCAAATGCCGGAGGATTAGTCCTAAATTTAGATGGTGAAGCATTGGGTATAGCGCTCTCGGGGGATATTGCCTCTTTTGCCTCAATTAAAGCTATCAACGATGCTTTAAAGGCGGAAGCTTCGGCATCCAAAACACCACAATAAAATTAGAAATTAGAAATTGACAACATGCCACCTTTAAATAAATTTACAACTAAATCCAAAGATGCCATCAAGAAAGCCCATGAGCTGGCGATTGAACGCGGAATGAACCATGTCTCCTCGCTTCATCTGCTGGCGGCGCTTTTATTGCAGGACGAAAGTATGGTGAATTCTATTTTGGATAAATTGGAAATTGACACGATGCTCTTAACCGATTCTGTTTTGGAGTTGATTGAGTTGCCGGAGTCGCGCAATACCATTTCGCCCTCGTATCAGATCTATCTCAATCCCGACTTGGCTCAAGTCATTGAACAATCAGCCAAGTTGGCGGAATATATGAAAGACGATTTCGTTTCCACCGAACATCTTTTTATCGCTATTTTAGAAGTGACCAGCGAGGCGCGCGAAGTTTTGGCGCGCTTTAGAATCCATAAGGACCAAGTGTTGAAAATTCTGGAAGAATTTCGCAGTCAGAATATTACCGACATAACTGAACCGAAAAAATTTAAACTGCTCTTAAAATACACCCGTAATCTGACGAAACTGGCGAAAGAAGATAAATTGGATCCGGTCATCGGCCGGGACAATGAAATAACCCGCATCATGCAAATTCTTTCGCGCCGGACAAAAAATAATCCAATTTTAATCGGCGAAGCGGGAACCGGCAAAACGGCGGTAGTGGAAGGTCTCGCTCAAATGATTGCGAAAAATAACGTTCCGGAATCATTGAAAGAAAAAGAACTGGTGTCGCTTGATTTGGGATTGCTGGTGGCCGGTACAAAATATCGCGGAGAGTTTGAAGAAAGATTAAAAGGTATCATGAGAGAAATAGAAAGAGCGGATGGGAAGATAATTCTTTTTATTGACGAGATTCATACGATTGTCGGCGCGGGCGGAGCGGAAGGCACGATGGACGCCTCCAATATGTTGAAACCGGCGCTTTCGCGCGGAGAACTGCGGGCGATCGGCGCGACCACTTTGCGGGAGTACCAAAAACATATCGAAAAAGACCCGGCTCTGGCGCGGCGTTTCCAGCCGGTTTATATTGACGAACCCTCCATGGAAGATGCGATTGCCATTTTGCGTGGATTGAAAGAAAAATATGAGCTTTTTCACGGCATTCGTATTACCGACGACAGCATCGTAGCCGCTGTCAATCTTTCTTCCCGTTATATCACCAACAGATTTTTACCGGACAAAGCGGTGGATTTGATCGATGAAGCTTCTTCGTCGCTTAAAATAATGCTGGAAAACAAGCCGCCTGTTTTGGAAGAAGCGCACCGTAAAACAATGCGTTTGGAAATTGAAAAAGAAGCGCTCAAAAAAGAAATCAGTGCTTCGGGCGGAGAGAAGAATCAAGACAAACAAAAAGAAAAAGAAATAAAAAATCGAATTAAAGAAATTGACAAAGAGATAGGCAATTTGTCCGAGAAAACCAAAGAGCTTGAATTAAAATGGCAAAACGAAAAATCAATCGTGGTGGAAATTCGCGCCATTAAAAAAGAATTGGAAAGTATCCGTCTGGAAGCGGAAGATGCGGAAATGAAATCCGATCTTTCCCGAGCAGCCGAGTTGCGTTATGGGAAAATCCCGACCCTAAAAAAAGAATTGGAAATAAAATTAGCGCGCTTAAAAAAATTGCAAAAATCGCGCCGAATTTTAAAAGAAGAAATTACGGCGGAAGATATTGCCGAGGTGGTGGCTCGTTGGACAGGCATTCCATTGACCAAGATGCTGGAAGAAGAGCGTGCGAAACTGGAGAAAATGGAAATGGAATTAAGCAAAAGAGTTGTCGGTCAAGATGAAGCTATCAAGCGAGTAGCTGATGTCATTCGTCGTTCGCGGGCGGGGATTGGAGACCCGAATCGGCCGATCGGTTCTTTTATTTTTCTGGGTCCGACCGGAGTCGGTAAAACCGAGCTTACCAAAGCGCTCGGGCAATTTATGTTTAACGATGACAATGCGATTATTCGCGTGGATATGTCCGAATATATGGAAAGGCATTCAATGTCTAAACTCATCGGTTCTCCGCCCGGCTATGTCGGCTACGACGAAGCAGGCCAGCTTACCGAAGCGGTCCGACATCGTCCTTATGCGGTCATTCTTTTCGACGAAATTGAAAAAGCGCACCCGGAAGTTTTCAATGTGCTTTTGCAAGTGATTGACGAAGGCCGGTTAACGGACGGAAAAGGAAGAGTGGTTAATTTTAAAAACACCATTATTATTCTCACTTCCAATATCGGTTCGCAATTCGTGGAAAAAATGGAATCCATCGGATTTTCCAATAATTCCAAAATGGAAGATTACAGTCAAATGAAAGAAAAAGTAATGGAAGCCTTGAAAGATAATTTTCGTCCGGAGTTTTTGAACCGCCTGGATGAAATTATTGTTTTTGATGTTCTTTCGGAAGCGGCTCTCAAAGAAATAGTTAATTTGCGGATTAAAGTAGTGCGCGACCGTCTGGCTGGCAAGGGAATTAATTTGGAAATTTCCGATGAAGCATTTTCTTATTTGGCGAAAGCCGGCTATGATCCGCATTTTGGCGCCCGGCCGCTTAATCGTCTTATTCAAAATAAAATTTTAAATCCGGTGGCTTCCTATATAATTGGGAACGGAGTGAAAAAAGGAGACGCTGTTTTTGTTTCTGTAAAAAATGGTGAACTTCTGATCGAAAATAGAAAACAAAAAATCAAAAGCACCTTTCATGTGCAAGCCCGCTCGACGGTATAGGGAAAGATGCAAAAAAATTATTTTTGTGTTAATTTTTAAGTATGCGTCGGTGGTAGAGTGGTCAATTACAACAGACTGTAAATCTGTCGCCTTCGGGCTACGTAGGTTCGAATCCTACCCGGCGCACCAGAATAGAACTAGACGGTTTTTTAGAAGCTGAAATGCGGGACGCGCGAAGCGCGTCCCAAGGATTCCCGCCGAATTCCCCCAACG
>JBBUAS010000028.1:0-1400 GCA_038058555.1 Patescibacteria group bacterium
CCCCGTCTAATCCTTGGGAAGGACTCATTTTACCACTAAACTAATCCCGCAATGACTAAAATATATCTTTATTTTGACTTTTGGGCAAGTATGCTATACTACAAATTCATTAATAATTAGTCGCAAAAAAACTATGAAAAATGTAACAATTTATTCAACCCCGTCTTGTCATTTTTGCCACTTGGCCAAGGACTTTTTTACGGCCAATGGCATTGTTTATACGGAATACGATGTGGCTTCGGATATAGCCAAAAGAAAAGAAATGATGGAAAAAAGCGGGCAAATGGGCGTGCCGGTCATAGTAATTGGAGACGAGCTTACTGTCGGTTTTGATAAATCCAAAATAGCCAAGCTTTTGGGTTTCTAAATTTGTGTCCCCGGCCAGAATTGAACTGACATCAGACCCTTAGGACGGGCCGGTTCTATCCGTTGAACTACGGGGACTCTGCCTATAATCTAACACAAAAAAAGTCTATTAGGAATTGGTGTTTTTGCTTGTTTATGCTAAAATAATCCGGTGGATCCTGAATCCAAAAAATTACTAGAAGAGACTTTTGCTTTAACGCAGGAGAATAATAAAATACTGCATTCCCTCCGGCACTCAATGCGTCTGGCGCGCGTTATGAGCGTTGTCTATTGGGTATTTATAATCGGTTCCGCCGTAGGAGCTTATTATCTTATTCAGCCATACATTGATCAATTAATGAATGCATATGGCGGAGCGCAAAGCAGTTTCGGTAATTTTAACGAGATGTTTCAGAATTTTAAGAAATAGAAACAAAACAAGCCTGGGTAGCTCAGTAGTAGAGCTCTCGCCTGAAGAGCGATAGGTCGGCAGTGCGATTCTGCCCCCAGGCACTAGATTGATTTTACCCTTACAGTATTTTTCTTTTCCTTGTCCACTTTTTTGATTTTGATCGTAACCAGGCCGTGTTTTTCCGTGGCTTCGACTTCTTCCGGCTCCACTTCGGCCGGGAGCGACATGGTACGGGAAAATTTTCCCCAGTAAAGCTCTTTGGTAAAATAATTATCCTCATCAATATTCATGTTTTCTTCACGCTTGCCGGAAATAGTAATCATATCCCGGGAAATGGACAGTTCCAAATCTTCCGGCTTCACTCCGGCCACCATTGTCTGCACTATGATATCGGTCGGTGTCTGATAAACATCGACGGATAATTCCGCTTCCTCGTTTTCTTCTTCAATCCAGTTATTTTCTCCCTTTTTATTTCCCTTAAATCCCTTCGCCCCATATTCTTTTTTGGAATCTTCACTCTCTTCTTCGACGCTCATACTACCAGTTAATCTTTCAAAAAAACTCCTTTTTTTATTTTCTGCCATAATATTTTGATTTTACCCCGACGCTTCAGTCGGGGTCCCGACTTTACGTCGGGATTAAT
>JBBUAS010000029.1:0-9934 GCA_038058555.1 Patescibacteria group bacterium
GATTATGCCGCCTTGGTGGTTCCGGCCATCAAGGGAATTCAGGAATTGAATTTGAAGGTGGAGGACTTTTCGAGTAATACTACCGTGGATGAGTTGTTTGCAGGAAATTTTGCAAATTCGCCCTCGCTTATTACCGATGCTCTTAATGCTGTAAAGAATGCCGGTACAAATCTCATTCATTCCCTCAAAAACGGCCTATACGCCACTGTAGGCGTATTTGACAGGCTTATTTCGACAAAGATCACTGTGAATAATTTAGATGCGGGAGAAATCAATGTGGAAGGAGATATCAAAGCGGGCGGAGTTTTGTGTCTTGGGCAGACATGTGTCAACGAGGAACAGTTAAAGAAATTGTTGGAGCAAAGCGGGAGAAGTCAGACAGGGAGTGTGGTGAACAATACTGGAAGCCCAGAACCGGCATCAAGTTCTTTTTCATCCGCCACTGATTCTTCTAACGCTACTCCCGAAGTTTCAGCTTCTCCTGTTACCCCAACTGATTCTTCATCAACATCAACATCCGCGACCACTGAAGACAATTTTGCCACAATCACTACCCCATCAGAAACCGAAGCCTCTGCATCTCAACAAGACAGCAGTAGTGGCACGGGGACAGAAACTCTGACACCAGAACCCGTACCTGAATCCGCTCTGTAAAAAAATAAATTAAAAAAATATTAGAAAATTTTGTAAAAATTTTTGTTAAAAATACAAAAAATTAGCAAGAAATTTATTAAATTCATATCACGAATAGCCGGCCAGAAGCTGAAAAACCCGGAAACTCGTGACATTTTTATAGGGGAAAGTCGTGATATAGTTGTAATCATGTTTTACACCTATGTGCTTCAAAGTAAAAAGGATGGTCGTTGGTACAGTTGATACGGGAAATTTATTTGCTTTTCCAAAAGCGAGTGTGATACAATTTAAGTATGTATATTACAAAGTGTGATATTTGTGGAAAAAAGTTAAAAGATAAGCCAGTAAGAGCTGGTATCGGGTATTTTACGGGGAACGACTTTTGTGCTAAATGTGGAAAACCTGTATTAGATTTTCTAAAAAAACATAAATTAATAGATAAAGAAAAATAAAATGGGTAAAAATAGTAAAAAAAGTGCTAGAATAACAATCGATAAGTTAGCTATTATGATGAATAATAGTTTTGAGAAATTGGAGGCAAAAATGGCTACAAAAAATGATATTGAAGAGGTTAAAAGTAAAATTGAAGGGATTGATAAAAGAATCGACGATTTTGTTGTAACTAGAGTCAAATACGATGAGCATAATAAACTAAAGATACGTGTGGAGCGTCTGGAAGCGAGAGCGAAATAAATTTTATAGTCCAAAATTCGCTTAGAGTTGAATTTTTTGCTATATTTACTTGATGTGCGGCATTGTCGGATACATTGGGAAAAAAGAAGCCTTACCGATTCTCTTGCAGGGATTGCGCGATTTGGAGTATCGCGGTTATGACAGCGCCGGCATCGCGATTTTAAATAACGGCCCCGCCGCTCTGGCCGGGGCAAGCAAAATCCAGAGAATTCGGGAAGTCGGGAAGGTGGACAAACTGGTCAAAAAAATCGATGGACAAAAATTTCCCGGCACTTTAGGGATTGCCCACACTCGCTGGGCGACTCATGGGGGGGTGACGGAAAAAAACGCGCATCCTCATATGGCGGGAGCCGGAAAACTGGTTTTGGCGCATAATGGCATTATTGAAAATTATCGGGAGCTCCGAGAAAAATTGGCCGGACCTTGGGAGTCGGAGACCGATACGGAAATTTTAGCCAAATGGATTTTTCATCATTACCAAGGCGATTTGGCTCAAGCGGTAAAAAATGCGTTAGTCGGAGTGCGGGGCACTTACGGTTTGGCCATCATGCATGCCGATCACCCCGAAGAAATAGTGGCCGCGCGCCTGGGGAGCCCTTTGGTGGTCGGGATCGGGGAAAATGAATATTATTTGGCTTCGGACATCACTCCGATCTTGCCTTACACCAAGCAAGTGACATTTTTGGATGACGGCGAAGTGGCCATCATCACCCGGCAGAGTTTGAAAATTTTCAATCTGAAAGACGAGCAGATCATCAAAGGCATTACGGAAATAGATTGGGACGTTGAAAAAGCGCAAAAAGGCGGATTTGAAAATTTTATGCTCAAAGAAATTTTTGACCAGCCTGTGGTATTTGAAGATGCCATCCGGGGCCGGATGGATATAGCCGAAGGCACCGCCAAACTGGGGGGATTGAATATGAGTTTGGACGAAATGCGGAAAATAAAACGCATTGTTTTAATCGCCTGCGGGACCGCTTCTTATGCCTGCCTGGCGGCCAAATACGCTTTTGAAAGATTATCCGGCCTTCCCACCGAAGTTGATGTTTCCAGCGAATTTCGCTATCGGGATCCGATTGTGGACGAGGCGACTCTGGTGTTTGCCGTCTCGCAGTCGGGCGAAACTATCGATACAATAATGGCGCTTCGGGAAGCCAGAAGAAAAGGAGGGATAGTGCGCGGGATTGTCAATGTGATCGGATCTACCATTGCCCGGGAAACGGGAGCCGGCACCTACATTCATGCCGGGCCGGAGTCCGCCGTCGCTTCCACCAAAGCTTACACCAATATGATTGCCATTCTTTTGTTATATGCTTTGCAATTCGGACGCTTGCATCATACGACCGTCGCCACCGGCCGGAGAATTTTGCAAAGCTTGTTGGAAATTCCGGAAAAAATGAATAAAATTTTAAAAAACTCCGGGCAGATCAAAATTTTGGCGGAAAAGTATAAAAATTATCCCAATTTTTTATTTATCGGCCGGGGGATTAATTATCCCGTTGTTCTGGAGGGTTCGCACAAATTAAAAGAAATCAGCTATATTCACAGCGAAGCTTATCCGGCGGGAGAAATGAAGCACGGAGCTAATGCCTTGCTCACTCCGGATTTTCCGGTTTTGGCCATTATGACCAAGAATCAGCTGTATGAAAAAATGAAAAGCAATGTGGAAGAAGCGCGCGCCAGAAAAAGCAAAATAATCATTATCGCGACTGCGGGGGATCCGGCAGCCGAAGAATTGGCGGACGATATTATTTACGTGCCGGACACCATGGAACTTTTAGAACCGCTTCTTAATACCATTCCTTTGCAATTATTCGCTTATCATATTGCGGCGGCTTTAGGCCGGGATGTCGACCGGCCGCGCAATTTAGCCAAAAGCGTAACGGTTGAATAGGATGAAAATAATTCACAAAGACAACTTGCCGGATTTTTTCCTCCCATTGCCTATTTTCACTTCTTTGCACATAGCCGACGCCGTTTGCAAACTGGGTGATGAATTTGACGTGTTTCTTGGGCTGGAAAAAAAATATGTCGAACAGCTGAAAAAACTTTCCGTAGACGAGACTGATGTTGACTTGCAAAATAATACCGGAGACCGGGTGCGCTTCGGCGAAGGTTCTTATGAAGATTGGTATAAAAAAAACCGCGTGCCGTTTTGCTTGATTCATAAACAGACCAATGCCCTGGCCGCTCTTATTTGGTTTGGCCCGAAGCCCTTGGGCGTAAAATCCCCGAAATTCGGGCCGGAAGAAAAATATGAAATGCAAAACAAATGGCACACACTCTCTTTGCGCTCCTATCCTCTTTTCCGAGGCCGGGGACTGATGAGGAATTTTGCCCAGTTTGCGATGGATATTTATAAAAAGCAATTTCCCGATATTATGTTTTGGGCGGGGGTGGATGACAGAAATAAGGCGGTTCGAAAATTGTTAGCGGAACTTAATTTTGAAATTGACGAAGAAAATTCAGATTTGGCGTCAAATTGGCTAGTGATGGTTAAAAAATGATACAATAAAAAACATGAAGATGGAAAGAATTTTAGTGATTGGGGCCTGCGGGCAAATAGGGGTGGAGCTGGTTTTAGCGTTGCGGGAAAAATACGGACCCAAAAATGTTTTGGCGTCCGACATAAGAGAAGAGAGCCCATTAATTAAAGGAACCGGACCCTTTGTCATATTAGACGCTATGGATAGAGAGGCCACCAGGGTTTTGGTTAAAAAAGAAAAAATAACCTCTATCTATCTGTTAGCGGCCCTGCTTTCAGCCATTGGCGAGAAAAATCCAAAGTTTGCTTGGGAGCTCAATATGGGTAGCTTGCGGCAAATTTTGGACTTGTGTCTGGACGAAAAAATTAAACTATTTTGGCCAAGTTCCATTGCGGTTTTTGGTCCGACCACGCCACGAGAAAATACTCCGCAAAGAACCGTTGTAGAACCGACTACCATGTATGGTATTACCAAATACACCGGAGAGCTGCTGTGCCAGTATTACAACAAGCGCTTCGGCTTGGATGTGCGTAGCGTTCGCTACCCCGGGCTGATCAGTTGGAAATCTCCTCCGGGAGGCGGGACGACCGATTATGCCGTGGATATTTTTTATGGCGTTATTCAAGAGGGAAAATATACTTGTTTTCTTTCCGAAAATACTTATCTGCCGATGATGTATATGGACGATGCGATTCGGGCGACGCTGGAACTGATGGAAACTCCGCGGAAGAAATTAAAAAAAACTATGTCTTATAATCTCTCTGCTATCAGTTTTTCACCGAAAGAAATGGCGGAAGAGATCAAAAAACATTTCCCCAAATTCAAGATGAGCTGCAAACCCGACCACCGCCAAGCCATTGCCGATAGCTGGCCTCAAAGCATTGATGATACTGAAGCTCGAAAAGACTGGGGTTGGAAGCCGAAATATAATTTAGAAAAAATGGCAAGCATAATGTTGGAAAACTTACAGAAGAAACTTAAAAATTAAGACTTACAACTTTAGACTTAAAAATTAAAATTAAATAATTTGTTACAAACTCTGCTATCGCAGAAAATATAACAAATTTAAATCACCGCTATTTGTTAGTAATTTTGCTATCGCAGAAAATGTAACAAGTGTGGGTTAAAGGAGTTTCTTTGCCGGGTCGTATTCTTTTGCCAACTTGAAGGTCTTGATGTCATTTTTTAGTCCAATATTTTTAACATAGTCCAAGAAATTTTTTGGCAGAGGAGATGGTCCGACCCAAACGCTTTTTTGAATCATAATGTAGTTGAATTTTTTGAGATGCCAACGGAGCCATTCTCTTTCTGCTTTTTTCGTTTCTGGCACATCAAACATAACAATTAAATTTTTCGGTGCATCTTTGTTAAAATGAAAATCAAATTGTTTCAGTGAATCAATTTTTCTTTGGATATAATTTTTGCCTTTAAAGGTAATACGTAGTCCATTACAATTTTCCACGAGACCTTCTTTCAGTAAATGTGACATCGTCCCTCGCAATGATCCTTGAGAGTAATTTTTAAATTTCGGCAATCCGAAAAGATTTACCTGCATTCCTTTGTAATTTATTGATACACTGCTTAATTCTTTTAAAATGTCATATACAATACTCATATATATAAAGTTAAAGTATACCATATTTGTTAGAAACTCTGCTATCGCAGGAAATCTAACATTATTTTTTGAAATGCATGAAATGCAATAGAAACAGATTCTTGTGAAAATGGGTGCATTTTTTTACAAAAAGTGGTTTAATTGTGGTATATGTATACAAATAAACTCAAAGAAGCTATAAAAAAAGAATTACAAAACCTGAAAGACGCAGGGAAGTTCAAGGTGGAAAGGGAACTGGAAGGCGCGCAGGGGGCGGAAGTGGAAATTGGAAACAGCCCCGCCGAGCTGGCCGGGGTAAAAAAAGTTTTGATGTTCGCTTCCAATAATTATCTGGGATTGGCGAATCATCCGGAAATAGTGAAAGCGGGAAAAGAAGCATTGGATCAATACGGTTTCGGTTTGTCCTCGGTGCGTTTTATTGCCGGGACAGAGAGTATTCATAAAGTTTTAGAAAAAAAATTAGCGGAATTTCTGAGAACAGAAGATGCTATTTTGTATTCCACAAATTTTATGTCCAATCTGGGTTTCTTCGCGACCATTACCAATGAAAGTTTTGGCAGTGGCGAACCATATGTAGATGCAATTTACAGCGACGAACTTAATCACGCCAGTATTATTGATGCCTTTAAACTTTGCAAAAAAGAAAATGTGGTGAAAAGAATTTATGCGCACGGAGATCTCGCTCTGCTCGAAAAAATACTGGAAGAAGATCGCGAGAAAGATTATCGGTTTAAAATTATCGTGAGCGACGGAGTTTTTTCCATGGAAGGATATTTGGCGCAGTTGCCGAAATTGAAAGATTTGGCGGAAAAATATCAAGCATTACTTTTTGTGGATGATGCGCACGCCGTCGGAGTTTTGGGCAAAACGGGGGCTGGTACGCCGGAGCATTTTGGTCTGCACGGAAAAATTGATGTTCTCTCCGGAACCTTCGGCAAAGCTTTAGGCGGAGCGGTGGGCGGATACATTGCCGGCCGGAAAGAAACTATCGAATTGCTTCGCCAGAAATCCCGCACTTATCTTTTCTCCAATTCTGTTCCGCCGTCCGTCGTCATCGCTTCCATCAAGGCATTGGACTTATTGAAAGAAAAACCGGAGCTTTTAAAAAATGTTATAGAAAATGCAAAATATTTCAGAGACGGAGCAAAAAAATTAGGCTTTAATGTTTTAGATGGTCTTCACCCGATTGTCCCGATAATGTTAGGCGATGCCGGAAAAACGCAAGAAATAAGCAAGAAACTTCTGGAAAAAGGGCTTTTTGTGGTGGGGCTTTGGTTCCCGGTTGTGCCGGAGGGTACAGCGCGGCTCCGTTTTCAAATTTCTGCCGCGCATACTCATGTCCAAATCGACCAAGCTTTGAAAATCTTGTCCGAAGTGGGGAGGGAAATGGGAGTGATTTAACAGGACACAGAAATTCAAAAAGAGTTTTTATAATGCAATCTATCTGGCGAAGCTTCGCCAGCGAACTGCTCGTCGTTCAAGAAAATAATAAATGGAATACCATTTTTATTTTCTAAACTCCTGCGCAAGGCATTCTAAAAACTCTTTTTAAATTTCTGCATCCTATCTGTGGATAACTTCTTGACATATACCCCCTAGGGGGTATATGATGTTTAGGTGCATATAAATAAACAAAAACTTATTAAGCGGCTTAAAATAATCGAGGGGCAAATCAGGGGTCTCCAGAATATGATTGATAAAGATGTTTATTGTATCGATGTCATTACCCAAACATCGGCGGTGAAACAGGGCCTGTCCAATGTTGAGGATGTTCTTTTGGAAGGCCATCTGGACCACTGTTTGGTAAATCAAATAAGAAAAGGCCAGACAGGCAAAGCGACCGAAGAAATATTAAAAGTTTATAAGCTCAAGCGAAAATAGTTCGACTAGCTCACTATAAATAAAATGAAAAAAGAAACATACAAAGTTCAGGGGATGCATTGCGCCAGTTGTGTTGCCACGATTGAACGGGTGCTTTCAAAGACGGCCGGAGTGCATTCGGCTTCGGTTAATTTCGCTTCGGAGTCGGCCTTGATTAAATTTGATGAAAATATTGTTTCCGAATCAGGTCTTGAAAAAGCGGTAGAGGGGGCGGGATATCATCTCATTTCGAAAAATGTCAACGCAGGTTCTGTTCCAAAAGAAGAAGTGATGAAAATGCCGGAAATGGATATGAATTCTCCTCAACATAATCATCCGGAGATGGAGCAAGAGAAGCAAATAAAAAAGATGAAGCTTAAACTTATCATTGGCGGGATTCTTTCCGTTTTTGTATTTTTGGGCAGTTTTCCAGAATGGTTTTCTTTTGTTCCCGAAATTTTGAATAATAATTGGACGCTTCTTTTGCTGACCACCCCGGTGCAATTTTGGGTCGGTTCGCAATTTTATAGCGGGCTTAGGCTTGTTGTAAAATATCGCGCAGCCGATATGAATACTTTGATCGCTATCGGGACACTGGCCGCATATTTTTATAGCGTGGCGGTCACGATTTTTCCCGCTTTTTTCAACAGAGGCGGAATGATGCCGGCCCTTTATTTCGATACCTCGGCGATCATTATTGTTTTGATTCTTTTGGGAAAGTATTTTGAGGTTTTAATGAAGGGAAGAGCGTCAGAGGCCATTAAAAAGCTTATTGGACTGCAGCCCAAGACCGCAAAAATTTTACGAGACCCCGAAGGGAAGCCGGCTTCCTACGGGGCAGGCGGAACAGAAATTGAAATTTCCATATCGGAAGTGCAAGTTGGAGATTTAATAATTGTCCGGCCCGGAGAAAAAATTCCGGTTGACGGAAAAATAACCGAAGGGGACTCGGAAATCGATGAGTCAATGGTGACCGGAGAATCAATGCCTGTCCACAAAAAGGCGGGCGATCTGGTTATCGGCAGTACCATAAATAAATTCGGAACTTTCATTTTCCGGGCAACCAAGGTTGGAAAAGACACGGTGCTTTCGCAAATAATTAAAATGGTGGAAGAAGCCCAGGGCTCCAAGGCGCCGATTCAGCGACTGGCCGATCTTGTTTCTTCGTATTTTGTGCCGGCAGTATTTGTCGTGGCAGTTTCGACTTTTATTGTTTGGTTTTTCTTTGGACCCGATCCCGCTTTTACTTTCGCGCTCGTTAATTTTGTGGCAGTTTTGATCATTGCTTGTCCCTGCGCTTTGGGGCTGGCTACTCCGATGGCGATTATGGTTTCTTCCGGCAGCGCCGCTTCCAGAGGAATTTTAATTAAAGATGCCGCTTCTCTGGAAATTGCCGACAAAATAGACACAATAATTTTAGACAAAACCGGCACCCTTACCTACGGCAAGCCGGTTGTTACGGACATTTTAGGCGATGTTTTGCAAATTAGCGCAAGCGTAGAAAACAAATCAGAGCATTCTTTGGCTCAGGCAATAGTCAATAAAGCAAAAGAAGAAAAAGTTAATTTACTGCGCGTTGAAAATTTTCAAGCTATTTCCGGACATGGAGTTTCCGCGGAATTAAACGAAAAAAAAGTTTTATTGGGCACAAGAAAATTAATGGCGGACAATAAAATTAACACTGCAACCTGGGAAGAAAACATAATAAATTTGGAAAATCAAGGCAAGACGGTAATAATATCGGCAGTTAATAACGAGATAATCGGCTTGATTGCCGTTGCTGATGTGTTAAAGAAAGAATCAATTGAAGCGATAAGAGCTCTCAAAGAAAACAATATAGATGTTTGGATGTTGACCGGAGACAATGACCGTACTGCCAGAGCCATTGCGCTTCAAGCAGGGATAGAAAATGTCCTGAGCGAAGTATTGCCGGATAAAAAATCGGAAAAAGTGCGCGAACTTCAAAAGCAGGGGAAAATTGTGGCCATGATCGGGGACGGAATAAACGACGCTCCGGCGCTTACTCAAGCCGATATCGGGATTGCGATGGGCGAAGGCACGGATATTGCCATGGAGTCGGCCAATATTACCTTGATGAGAGGGGACTTGATACTTATTTCCGAGGTAATAAAAATTTCCAGACGGACAATGCGAATAATCAAGCAAAATCTTTTCTGGGCATTTTTCTACAATATTGCTTTTATTCCCGTGGCGGCCGGAGTTTTATATCCGTTTTTCGGAATTTTCCTTAATCCGATTTTCGCCGCCATTGCGATGGCCTTCAGCAGTATTAGCGTTGTTTTAAATTCACTGCGATTAAGGAAAGTTTAAGGTCGCTTTTTTATTAATATGAAGTATAATAATCAAATGATGGGATATGGATACGGGTACGGCGGGATGATGGGCGGAGGGTTTGGTGTTATCATTGCCATTGTGGTGATGATTGACCTCGTTCTGCTCGGCATCTGGCTGTTCAAACAAATCAATAAATAACCAACGTGAATTTACATAATGTAAAATTATTCATAGGAGTTTTTATTTTACTTGCCTATATAAGCATTGGAATTTTCGGCTTGTTTAAATTTAGCCACCTGGATGAGACGCCGATGCTCAATTGTCCTTATGCGGAAAACGGCTTTTCAGTTTG
>JBBUAS010000030.1:0-2148 GCA_038058555.1 Patescibacteria group bacterium
GTCGGACCCAAAACATTTAAAACAATAAAAGACGGCTGTGTTATATCCAATTCTGGACATTTTGATGTTGAGATTGACCTCCTGGCTCTCAAAAAAATTACCAAGACCAAAAAAATTTTGCGCGATTTTGTGGAAAGTTATAAATTGAAAAACGGTAAGACTGTGTTTGTGCTGGCTGGCGGACGGTTGGTGAATTTGAGTAGCGCCGAGGGACATCCGGCTTCCGTAATGGATATGAGTTTTGCCAATCAAATCCTGGCGGTAGAATTTATTCTGAAAAATAAAGGCAAACTTTCCAAGGCGGTTCACGTTTTGCCCGAAATTTTAGATAAAAAAATCGCCGCTCTTAAATTGCGCAGTTTGGGTTCAAAAATAGATGTTCTTTCCGAAGCTCAAAAAAAATATATAGCCGGTTGGCGCGAGGGCACGAAATGATTTATGAAAATTGCAATTACCGGCGCTCAAGGAGTGGGGAAAACCACCTTAGCCCGACAAATCAATAAGGACTATCCCGATTTTAAAATCTTGCCCGAAGCAGCACGACTGGCTAAAGAAGCGGGATATAATCTTGATCAAACCGCAACAATAGAGACAGAGTTTTGGCTAATTACAAAACAAATTGAGCTGGAAAATACCGAGAGTAAGTGGGTGGCTGATCGCTGTGGCATAGATTTGCTCGCGTATATATACCATTTGTTTTCCGAGCAACCGGTTTTGATTGAATTTGCCACTAAAACATTGGTGCCAAAATTTAGTAATTATGATTTAGTTTTATATTTACCTAGTGGGCAATTTGCAATTGAAGACGACGGCGTGCGAACAACCGATATGAAATTCCAACAAGCCGTAGATCGGAGAATCAGAGATATTTTTAAAAAACATAAAATTCCATTTATTAAGATCGTTGGTTCACCCAAAGAACGATTAGCGAGAGTTAAAAAATTGTTTAAAAACTACTAAATTTTTATGCTATAATAACACTGTGTTTTACAAACATAACAATAATTATACGGTAGAGAGCGTTACTTCCGGCCATCCGGACAAAATCTGCGACCAGATATCGGACGCTATCCTGGACGCGTATTTGGCAATAGATCCGAAAAGCCGAGTCGCCGTGGAAACTTTCGGAGGACATGGCAAGCTGGTAATCGGCGGAGAAGTGACATCCAAGGGAAAAGTTGATTATGTTAAAATTGCCCGCGATGTTTATAGAGATATAGGCTATAACGATGAACTGGAAATTTCCGCCCATATCGTCACTCAATCCCCGGATATCGCCCTGGGAGTGGACACTGGCGGAGCGGGGGACCAAGGCATAATGTACGGATTCGCCACTGATGAAACAGACAGATTCCTGCCGAAAGGCGTAGTCCTTGTGCACAAACTGGCAAAAAGACTGGAACGAGCCAGAAAAAATACAAATGAAAACGAAAGAATAAAGTGGCTCCGACCCGACGGGAAGACACAAGTAACATACACCAACGGAAAACTGCATATCGTATTGGTGAGCGCGCAGCACAGTCCGGATGTAAAACTGGAAGAAATAAAAAAGGAAATTACGGAAAAAATAATTAATCCCCTGCTTACCGAAGAAGAGAAAAAAACAGTGAAAATACTTGTGAACCCGACCGGACAATTTATCCAGGGCGGTTTTGAAGCCGACACCGGACTAACGGGACGCAAACTGATGGTGGACACTTACGGCGGAATTATTCCGCACGGAGGCGGATGTTTTTCCGGCAAAGACGCCACCAAAGTGGACCGCTCCGGCGCTTATATGGCGCGTTTTGTCGCCAAAAGTTTGGTGGCCGGAGGATACGGCAAAGAAGTGCTGGTGTCGGTCGCTTACGCTATCGGGATGGCGGAACCATTGATGATCGAAGCGATTAATGAAAAAGGCGAAAACCTGGCGGAAATTGTCCGAAAAAACTTTGACTTCAAACCGCTTTCCATTATCAAAAAACTCGACCTCCGCGCCCCGATTTTCCGCAAAACCGCCACCTATGGCCACTTCGGCCGAAAAAATATGCCGTGGGAACGAATCGAGAAAATAAAATAAAAAATCCTTGCTACTTGCTACGGCTTATGCCTAATAACCATTCAAAACCCCCCATTGATAATATAATCAAAACCAAAACCGCCCAAATG
>JBBUAS010000031.1:0-21111 GCA_038058555.1 Patescibacteria group bacterium
TTACGCTTTCATAATAATAAATAAATTTCGAAAAGGTAATAAAAATTTTATGGCAAAAAATATCTTTATAACAGCAACAAGACAAAACGAAGGAAAAACCGTTATAACATTAGGATTAACCGCCGCTTTTGGAAATAAAATTAAACAGAGACGGCTCCATGTCTGTGAAAAAAAACATTACTCAACAAAATTCTGTCTTCCAAATAGAAAAAATAACCAAAGGTAAAGAAGAAAAAGTAATTTTTAAGAAATAAAACACATAGGAAATTTCTATGGGGTATATCCGGCTTCGGTAAGTAATTTTTTAAGTAAATGAATTGGCATACCGACAATGGCTTCTTCGTCTCCTTCAACCTTCCTGACATAAGGCCTCAAGATCGGATGCTGAACACCGAAACCGCCGGCTCTGCCCAATGGGTCCCCATTTTTGATAAAATCTTCGATCACTGATTCCGGGAATGGATTAAAAAAAACCTGCGCTCTGTCTGCTCCTTCATAATATTTTCCGGTAACAGTATTGTAAATAACGATAGCCGTTATTCCCTCTGGCGCTACCCCTTGGCTGTATTCCCGTAAAAATTTTCGCGCCTCATCTTGGGAACGCGGTTTTTCACGCAGTTCTCTGTTGCATATCGCGATAACATCAGAGGTAATCAACAAAGCCGGTTCTTTTATTTTAGAAATTAAAGCGTCCGCTTTCACCCGAGCGACAACAAGCGGTCTTTTATATGGATCATTTTCTTTTATATTTTTCTCCTCCACCTCCGGAATCATCACCTCAAAAACATAGCCCGCTTTTTCCATCAGGCCTTTCCGATATTTTGACGATGATCCGAGAATTAATTTCATAAAATTTTAAGCAGCCTTGACTAATATTTTTTCGAATTTTCCACTAGCGACAGCCGTTAAAAATACTTTTTCCTTATTCTCAAAGTATAGTTTTAGCGCTACTTCCGTAGCTGGTTTAAACTTAACCCCTTTTCTCTTTCTGTGATATTCCTCTATTAGAGCCAATCCCTTCTCGGCTTGTTCTTTAAACCAAGCATAAACGCCAGGATGATTTTCATAGTAATTTCCTATAAGTTCTCTTTTTGATATATTTAAACGTTTGCAATCTTCACTTGAAATATTCACCAATCCAGCCTTGATGTCATCTCTAAAATCACGTAAATTATAATAAATGCGAACCGCCTCACCGAGGGGTTCTAAAATTTGATATAAATCCGGATCCTCGCCGAATATTTTTAAATCACCCCTAATGGTCCCTCGAATGTCTAAAGCAAAAAAATGATCGTGTAGTGTGTTTTCATCAAATACATTATGCGTCCCATGACGTTTCGCATCAAAAAGTAGGCTATAAAGTATATCTCTGCTTTCCTGCTTAAAATCGGCTTTAAATTCAGTTGCCATTTTAAAACTGAGAGCCAAAATTTTTTCTATTTCATCTCTTGGGAGTCTACCTGTCTCAATAAAATCAATTTTCTCCTGAACATATTGCGCCGCACTTTCATAACCTTCAGGAAGAGAAACATCTCCATCAACGACATCATCAATATGCCGCATCGCGGCATAATAATTTTCAAGAAAAGCACCACGTTCTCTGTCAGAAAAATATTTAAAGGCACTAATTCCTTTTAAAAATATTGTGGTACCTTTTCTGTCTCTTTTAGCTAGTCGGGCAAATATATCCTCGCGTGTTTTTGCATAGCTTGTTGCTTCAGCATGGAACCCTGCCCGGCGTTCTTGCTCTTCGTGTTGTTTTGCGAGTGTTTCTAAGCTTTCGATTTTCATATAAAAAGATCCAAAATCTCGCTAAAATTTTTAAAATTGTAATCGGCTTCTGGAGATGAACTCCACATTAAGCCTGCAATCATCCCAACTTTTTTTACGGGAATTATTTCTTTCTCCACACTGTCCCCTATGAATAAAATATTCTCAGGAGGTAATTTTGAAACTTCAATTATTTTATAAAAACCATCAAGAGCCGGTTTAGGATTTTTAAAATCAGATCCACTCACTGTGTAAGTAAAATAAGAAATATCAAGACCTATGGCCGGAAGAAGTTTCTCCATTTTCATATTGGAAAAAATAGATATAGGGATTATCTTTCGCAATTTATTTAAAACATTAGGAATGTTTGAGTCTTTAATGACATACATTGTTCTCGGATCCTTAGATTCTATACATTTTGCCCAGTATCCAGGAGGAAGACCTAAGTCAGTAGTAAAAACTGCTGAATTACTTTTAAACTTTTTATGCATTTCTTTGTATTCTAAAATCAACTCCGGAGATACATCTTTCCCCACAACTTTAGCGTAAGATTGATATAAAAAATCATCGTGTTCCTTGCTTATTGAAGCAAGGGTGTCGCTAAAATCAAACCAAATGTGTTTTATCATACTATAAAAAAATTACTCCAATCTGCTGGCAGATAACTTTCGAGCCTCATTGATAAAAAATTCCTGCCATTCTTTTTCGGAAATTTTTAGAATCATTCTTGGATAATCTTTCAAAACATCCACTTTGACAAATTGAGCGGATAGCTGAAGTGGATCAAGATAATTATCAAATTTAGCATGAGCTTTTTTCATTAATTCATTTATACTCCACTCGGGTTTCATTTTTAAAATCAAATAGAGATCTAAGAAATCTCGCGAACGAGGCTTTTGGTATATTGTAAAAACTTTATTTACGGCAATATCAAGTAAACTATCTACCTGTAGATTACCCGTATTCTCCCCTGCTTCTATTCGTGGGAACGGAAAATAAGTAAACTCGGTCTTAATAAAATCATTCTCTAATTCCAAGAAAAAAAGATTACGATTAAAACTTTGCTCATATTTAATAGATTTTATTCCCGCATCTTTTTGTATTTTTTTAAAAATTGCCGATATGGCCTCTTCATTAAATTCCTTTTCAGAAAAAAAATCTAAATCTTCAGAGAATCGATGATTAAGATAAAATTCCGCCAATGCTGTCCCGCCGGAAAGATAAAAATTATCACTAACAATTTTTTCTTTTGAAAGAAGTAAGAGTATGTTTTTCTGATTATCTGATAGTATAGACATAATTAAGAGAGCGCCAGAAAAAGCGCTTTGCGTTTAAAAACATCTATATCTATTTTATCCCAGTATTTAAGTAGATTTTTTTTGTTGATTTTACCTTCTCCAATACCCCAATTTATACGCTGTTCCAGATCCCAGATAGCAAAAGCTTCTTCATCTTTTTTGAGTACCGTTGTGTCTACAGACCAATGATTATTAAGCTTGTTCATGCATATATTATAGCATGTTTTAGGAAAAATTAATAATCAATAATCACCTTTATTTCGCCCTTTGACAGACTCAAGACAAAGTAGCTACTTTGCAATTTGGGTAGCTTCTTCAAATTTTACAGAAAGGAGTTTAGAGGTTTCGTCCGCGCCAATGGTAATCCCATAGAGGACTCCGGCTCTCGACATCGTTTCGCGATTGTGCGTCACCACGATCAACTGAGATTGCTTGGAAAGTTTTTCCAGCATATCTCCATATTTGCGGGAATTCGCTTCATCAAGCGCCGCATCCGTCTCATCAAGTACCAAAAATGGCGGCGGGTTGACTTGCGACATGGCGAAAAGAAGAGCGATAGAAGTGAGAGACCTTTCCCCCCCTGAGAAAGCGTGAAGTTCTTTGACTTTTTTGTGCGGAAGCGAGACATTAATCTCTATGCCCTTTTCAATAACAACTTCCTCGTCGTCTTCCAGATTTTCCTCGTCCATTTCCTCATAGTCATTTCCCGACGCATCCGGTCGGGATCCCGACCCCGAAGGGCGTCGGGACTTTTTTGATTCAACGACAATAGAAAGCGACCCATGTCCCCCGCCAAACATTAAAGAGAAAAATTGCTGAAACTCCACATTGATTTTTTTCACGCCTTCTTTAAATTCAATATCGATTTTTTCTTTCAAGTCGGCAATAAGTTTTTGCAGAGATTCAATGCTTTTTTCCAAGTCTGCTAATTCTTTCGCCAAAAATTGATCCCGTTCGGAAACATCTTTAAATTCTTTGATTAATTCCGCCCCGTTGCCGAGGCCGGAGTCTTCCAATTTTATTTTCAAGCGCTCAATTTTTCTTTTTAACTCTTCCTGAGTAGCTGCCGAAGTCGTACTTTGGCAAGGCCAGAGTCCGACTTCGGCAGCATTACCTTTATAGGCTAAAACTTCCGCGCCGACTAATACTGTACCTTCCTTGATTTCTTCCATAAAAGCCTCATTTCGACTACGTAGGCTACTTTCTTTAATAGAAAGAAGTTCTAGGGCCGAAGACAACTCCTGTTGCCTTACTTTCCAGGTAAATTTCTCCCGTTCCAAGTCGCGCAAGACTTCCATTTTTTTATTCAGATCTTCCTTCAATTTTTCCGCTAATTTAATTCCTTCTTTTTCTTCTATTTCTATCTTTTGTATTTCCGCCAGGATGTCAACTTGGGAATTCTTCAGTTCGGCTAATTCGTTTTCGTCCTTTTGTTTTTGCTCTATTTGTTCCACTCCTGTTTCTTTAATTTCGTTCCCGCACAACGGACACCGGCCGGAGATTTTAACTTTATTTTCTTTCGCTTCAATCATTCCTTCAATTCGGCCTAATTTGCGCTCCAGTTCATTTTTGGCTCCGCGAATAGAATTTACTTTTTGTTCGATGACTCTCAATTCTTCTATTTTTTTACCTGCCCCGCCGTGGCGTGGATTATTTTCTTCATTATCGTCTTCTGTTTCGGAAATTTTAGCCGAAACACTGGCAAGCTCATTTTTAAGTTTATTATTTTCGGACGACAAAACTCCTTTTTCCCGCTCTAAATAAATACTTTCTTTTTTTAAGTATTCCCGGTAAAGAATTGCCAATTCTGTCTGCATTTCTTTTGTTTTTTCAAATTTTTCTACTTGTTTTTTCAAAAAATTGAGATGCGGGGCATTTTCTCGGCGGAGCATTACGACCTCTTTCATATTTTCATTGGTTCGCTCCAGCTTTTTTTCGCTTTCTTTTATTTTGTATTGATAGATTTTAAGACCCAAAGCATCCTCCACCATTTCCTTTTTTTCTTTGGCATTGGCATTCAAAATTCTGTCTGCTTCGCCTTGGGAAATAATGTGGTATCCGGAAGAACCGATATTGACCGAAGCGAGCAAATTATGGATATCTTTCAATCGAACTTCGGCGCCGTTTAAAATGTATTTATTCAATCCATCCGAAAAAACTTCGCGGGAGATGGAAATAATATCGTAATTTAAATTTATATCCTCTCCCCCGTCATTCGTGAGTTTGAAAACTTTGTCGGCGTTATTAAAATAGATGGTGACCGAAGCTCGCGAGCCCTTGGATAAATTTTTTGATCCTTTGAAAATCAGGTCCGAACCGCCTTTGCCTCGCATAGATTTCATGGATTGTTCGCCTAAGACAAAACGAAAAGCTTCCACCACATTGGATTTTCCGGACCCATTCGGCCCGACGATAGCTACAATCGGATTTTCAAATTCCAAAACTGTTTTCTGAGAAAAAGATTTAAAACCGTTTAAAAGAAGTGTCTTAAGTCGCATAATTTTATTGCGTTAATCCAGCCAGTTTTTTATTTTTAATGCGTTTTCAGCCGCTTTCTGCTCGGCTTCCTGTTTTGATTTGCCTCTGCCTTCAGCAATTAAATTTGGTCCGAAATAAATCCCGACAGTGAAATGTTTGTCATGATCCGGACCCGTTTCGTGCAAAACTTTATAAGCCGGAGTAACCAGCACAAATTCTTGGGCTTTTTCCTGCACCAGAGATTTCGCATCGCGCCAAAGTTTTTTATTGACTATTTCTTCCGTTTCCGGCAAGAGAGTTTTCGCCACAAACTTATTCGCCGTCTCGTAACCCTGGTCCAAATACAAAGCTCCGATAAAAGCTTCATAGGTATTGGCTAAAATATATTGCCGAGCTTTGCCGTAATCTTTGGCTTCGCCCTTGGACAAAAGCAAGTAATCATTCATGCCTATTTTTGAAGCGACTTCGGAAATAATAACCGCGTTCACCAGGGCGGAACGAAGCGCCGTTAATTCTCCTTCGGCATATTGCGGATATTTCTGATAAAGAAAGTCAGTGACAATAAGTTCAAGTACGGCATCACCCAAGAACTCCAAGCGTTCATTGTGCGACAAAGTAGCCGCAGGGTTTTCATTTATATAAGAACGGTGCGTAAAAGCCTGCTGAAGCAAGCTTTTGTCCTTGAAAATTATTTTTATTTTTTTCTCAAAATCAGAAAATTGAATTGGCATTTTTTTTATAACTTTATAAACTTTATAACTTTTTACTACTCAGAATTTCAATCGCTTTGCTAATTAATGGAATAATATCGTTATAAATACGAAGTTCGGGAATGGCGGAAAGCTCAAACCAGCGAGCTCCATCCAGTCCGCCGGATTTTTCCAGCGCCAGTTCTTTATACTCGCTTTGGGCTAAAAAGTAAACTACCTTTTTCAAGCTTTTGCCTTTATCTGGATGCGTTGCGACATACTCATTCTCCCCCAATTTTTCTTCTATTTTAATATCCAAACCAATTTCTTCTTTTACTTCTCTGATGGTCGCTTCTTTTTCATTTTCCCCTTCTTCAATACTGCCTTTAGAAATAGTCCAATATCCAAAAACATCATGGACGAGAGCAAACACAATATGACTATCCCCGCCTGCCGGCGAGGCAGGTTTTTTAGCATAAACCAGAGCCCCGCCTTTTTTTTCAACAGGTAATTTTGTAATATCTATCGGTTCACTATGTTTTTTCTTTTTTGTAACTTGTTCTTTTCCGGGCTCTCCTATTTCTTTATAGACTGCACCGAGCACTCCGTTGACGAATTTACCGGAATTTTCTCCGCCGAAAGTTTTCGCCAACTCAATTGCCTCGTTGATGGCCACTTTCGGAGGCACTTCTTTGCGGTCACCAAAAAGAAGTTCAGTCAAACCAATACGCAAAATATTTCGGTCGATAATGGAAATTTTATTTATCGGCCAGTCCGGCGCGGCTTTTTCAATGATTTCGTCAACCGCTTTACGTTTTTCTAAAACTTGATTGATCAGCGAAAAAACAAAAACATCATCCTCGAATCCGGGAGCAAATTCTTTTAAATTTCGTTTTAAGATTTTCTTGACTTCGTCATCCGTAGGACTGCCGCCTTTTTTATTATTGAGCGTGAAATCCCATTCAAAAAGCGTCTGAAGAACTATTGATCTGGAAAGGTGCCGGTTAGCCATATCTTTAGAAGCGAAATTTCTTGAAATTTTTTATCTCCGAGGGTCCCACTCGGTACTCCGAGAAGGGCGCAGGAGGAAAAAATTTTAAGAAATGCAGCCACTCATTAATAAACTATTTATTTGCTTCCGCCTTTTTCGCTTTTGCTTTCTTTTGTTTCTTTTCCGTTTTCTTTATCAAATCCAAAATCTTTTTCCCGCGATAAAAACCGCAAGCGGAGCAAACCGTATGTCGTCTTTTGAAAGCCAGACAGTTGTCGCATTTGGAAAAACTGGTACTGGCGAGCGCATGGTGCGAACGCCTGTTCCTCGTATGCGATTTTGTGCTTCTCATTCGGACTACCATAATGTATCTATCCTAGCATATTAAAGCCGAAAAGCAATTATCTGTTACTTACATTCAATAAAGAGTTTTCCACATAATTATTTGACAATTTGTCTTCCTGATATAAACTAGTCTTATATGATAAGCGGACGATTACAAACAACCACCACAACTACTACAACCACTATCAGTGGCTGATGTTTGTTGTGAAATTATTCCAAGAATAAAAACACAACCGACCTCAGCCAAGAGGTCGGTTTTAGTTTATAATTTAATCAATATTTATGAAAATTTTAAAATTTGGCGGTTCCTCGGTAGCCGATGCGGAAAATATTAAAAAGGTTATGGAGATTATCTCTGACTCCTCAAAAAAACACAGGGATTCGGTTATTGTCGTTTCGGCTCTCGGCGAAGTTACTGATAATCTCATAAAAACGGCTCACCTGGCATCAAAAAGAGACGCTCAATATAAAATTCTGATGCAAACTATTTTCAAACAACATGATCAGGTGATTAGGAAACTTATCAAATCCAATAACAAAAAGAAAATATTAACAGAGATCAATAAAAAATACCGGGAACTGAGCGAAACACTGCAAGGAATATGGCTCTTGGGAGAATTGCCTTTGCGTTCATTGGATAAAGTCGCAAGTCTCGGCGAACAATTATCAGCCTTCATAATTAGCGAAGCAATGAAAAACCGGAAAATTGTTTGTCAATTCGCCGACGCTCGCACTTTGATTAGAACTGACGGTAATTTTGGTTCGGCTAATGTAAAAGTTAAAAAGACCTATGAACTTATTTCAACTTATTTTAAAACCCACCGAGGACTTTCTGTAATGGGTGGTTTTATTGCCTCAACTGACGAAGGAATTACCACTACTTTAGGTAGAGGCGGTTCTGATTATACCGCCGCCTTGGTCGGAGCCGCTCTTGGAGCTGATGTAATCGAAATCTGGACAGATGTTGACGGAGTGATGACAGCCGATCCCCGCAAAGTGAAAAATACTTTTCCCGTATTGAAAATATCGTATGAAGAAGCGGGTGAACTCGCTCATTTTGGCGCGAAAGTTATTCACCCCAAAACCATGAAACCGGCACTTCTGAAAAATATCCCAATTGATATAAAAAATACATTCAATCCACAAGGCAAAGGAACCAGAATCAGCAACGACAATTCTAAACAAGAATTTCCCATCAAGGGAATATCTTCTTTGGATAATGTGTCTTTATTGCGCATCCAATCCAATAACGGCAAGAGTATCGGGGAAATAGCAACAAAAATATTCGACACTTTATCTCGTGGTAATATAGAGATTTTACTCACCACCCAAGCATCTCACGAACAGTCGCTCTCTATCGCGATAAACAATCAACTGGCGGAAAGGGCAAAAATTGCTCTTGAACAAAATTTTGCTTTAGAATTAAAAACCAAAAAAATATCGCCAATTACGATGGAAGAAAATTTGACGATAATCGCGATTGTCGGCAAACAAATGAAGGGCATCCCGGGTATCTCTGGAAAATTGTTCAGCACTTTGGGAAACAACAAAATCAATATAGTAGCCATTGCCCAAGGATCGTCTGAATTGAATGTATCAGCGATTATTAATTCAAAAGATGAGAAAAGGGCTCTGCAAGCGGTTCATGATGCGTTTTTTGGGTCGAAAGACGACGCTTTTATTAATTTATTTCTGGTGGGCACTGGATTAATAGGTTCAACGTTATTAAAACAAATAAAAGAGTCGGGTGTTTCGATTCGTCTCTGTGGTTTGGCAAATAGCCACCAGATGTTACTGGACAATAAAAGTATTTCGCTTCAAGATTGGACACAAAATCTCTCGCAAGGAGAAATGGTGAACCTTCAAAATTTTGTCAGCCAGATGATAGAGCTAAATTTGCCGAATAGCGTTTTTGTAGATTGTACTGCAAGTGAAGAAGTGGTCTCCGTATATAAAAATATCATCAAAGCCGGTATTGCAATTGTTACTCCAAACAAAAAAGCAAACTCCGGTCCGTTTGCGCAATATCAAAAATTGCGGGAATTGGCTCAAAAAAACCATGTGCCGTTTCTTTATCAAACCAACGTAGGCGCCGGATTGCCAATTATTTATACTATCCAAAGTCTTGTCGCAAGCGGTGATAAAATTCTCAACATTGAAGCGGTGCTTTCTGGAACTTTGAGCTACATATTTAACGCGTTCTCGCAGAGCAATAATTTATTCAGCCAGATTGTCCGTGAAGCGCAAAGTAAGGGATATACCGAACCAGACCCACGGGATGATTTAAACGGCATGGATGTTGCGCGTAAAATTCTTATTCTAGCCCGAGAAATCGGATTCAAAATGGAACTAAAGCAAGTACATATCCGCCAATTTTTAACTACTCAATGTTTACAGGCTCGCTCGATCGACGAATTTTTTACAATACTTGAAAAAATTGACAAAGATTTTGAGAAAAGGAAAATAAAGTCCCGAAAAAATAACAAAGTGATGCGCTATATCGCGAGTCTCCAAAATGGCAAAGCAAATATCGCCTTAAAGGAAATTGATCAAAATCATCCATTTTTCTTCCTGTCCGGCAGCGACAATATTATTTCTATAAAAACAAAGCGATACAAGACAAATCCTTTGGTCATTAAAGGCCCTGGAGCCGGGGCGGAAGTAACCGCCGGCGGCGTGTTGGCAAATATTATCAGCATTATTAAATAATTTTTTTATGAGAAATTCAAAAAATAAAATTCCAGTTGGTATCCTCGGGGCAACCGGCATGATCGGCCAGCGTTTTATCTCCTTGCTTGAAGATCATCCCTGGTTTGAAGTAGTTTGTGTGGCTGCTTCAGAAAAATCGGCAGGTAAAACTTATCTGCAGGCAGTTGAAGGACGGTGGATGCAGGCAAAACCTATACCTTTTAATGTAAGTAAATTATTAGTGCATTCGGTTGAAAAAGATATGCCGATCATTGTAAAAAAAGTTCGTTTTGTGTTTTCGGCCATTGAAGCTGAAACGAAATTTATAAAGAAAATAGAAGAAGCCTATGCTTCTTTGGGATTGCCCGTTGTTTCCAATAATTCAGCCCACAGATGGAGTGAAGATGTCCCTATGATTATGCCGGAAATTAATCCTCAGCATCTGAAGATGATTTCTATCCAAAGAAAAAAACGTGGCTGGACGACGGGCTGTATTATTGTAAAGCCAAATTGTTCTATTCAAAGCTATGTGCCGCTCCTGCACGCCTGGAAAAAATTTGATCCCAAAAAAGTTATCGTTTCCACTTATCAGGCAATTTCCGGCGCCGGCAAGACCTTTGAAACTTGGCCAGAAATGGTTGATAATGTTATCCCCTACATCGGCGGAGAAGAAGAAAAATCAGAAAAAGAACCCTCCAAGATTTGGGCAAAGATAGAACACGATAAATTTAAGTTGGTTAGCAATCTAAAAATTTCAGCCAACTGTATCCGAGTTCCGGTTTCCGACGGCCATTTGGCAACTATTAACATTCAATTTGCGAAGAAAGTGAAAAAACAACAATTAATAAAATCGTTGCGTAATTTTAAAAATCCGCTAGATGTCTTGAATTTACCTTCTGCCCCAAAACCATTTTTAACTTATTTTGAAGAAGACAACCGACCCCAAACTCGGCTGGACCGCGATCTGCACAACGGCATGGGAATTAGTGTCGGACGAATTAGAAAAGATTCTGTTTTGACTTGGAAATGTGTCGCGCTCTCGCATAATACTGTGCGGGGAGCTGCCGGCGGGAGCATCCTAAATGCGGAATTATTGCTAAAGATGGGCTATATAAAATAATATGAAATTATCAAAATCAAAATTCGAGCAATTATTTGAAGAAAATCGATTGGTTATAAGTTTGATCGGTATGTCCAATACCGGCAAAACACATTGGTCAAAAAAATTGCACGATCTTGGTTTTAAACACATAAATTGTGACGATCTGATAGAAAAAAAACTTTCTCCGATACTCAAAAAATTTAAATATTCAGGCATCGAGGATGTTTCGCATTGGATGGGGCAGCCTTATGATGACAGATATGTCGCCAATCAACAAAAATATTTATCGATTGAAAAAAAAATCATGAAAGATATTTTTATACAAATAAAAAACAAAAAACCACGGAACACAGTTATTGATACAACGGGAAGCGTTGTCCATACTGGAAAAAATATGCGTGTTAAGCTCATGCGATACTCATTGATTGTTTATATTAGAGCAAATCAAAATATGAAAGAGAAAATGTTTAATCAATACATAAAAAAACCAAAACCTGTTGTTTTCGGAAATATATTTAACCCAAAACAGAACGAAACAGCCAGACAAACTCTTAAAAGATGTTATCGAAAACTGCTCAATTTGCGCAGTGTGTTATACTCTCAATATGCTGACGTCATTATTCCCATTGGATCTATCAAGAAAAATATGAATGTCAATCAATTTTTTTCACTAATAAAGCAATCATTATGAAATTTTATAGTATCCAAAAAAATAGTCCCTTGGCTGGGTTGCGAGAAGCGGTGATAAACGGCCTAGCCCCCGATGGCGGATTATACATGCCCACTAAAATACCTCGTTTGCCAAATGATTTTTTTAAAAAAGCCGAAACAATGTCATTTCAAGATATTGCCTTTGAGGCAAGTAAAAAGTTCTTCATGCCCGATATTCCGGAAGATGTTTTACGTGTTATTATAAACGAATCTTTTAATTTTGATATTCCTTTGGTTCAGCTTGATAAACAAATTCATGTATTGGAATTATTTCATGGTCCAACCTGTGCTTTTAAAGATTTTGCGGCTCGATTTTTGGCTCGTTTGTTCGGTTTTTTCTCGGAGCAATTTCAAAAAGAAATCACTATTCTGGTTGCTACATCGGGAGATACCGGAAGCGCAGTCGCAAAAGCATTCTTGGATGTTAAGGGTATAAAAGTAATAATTTTATACCCAAGCGGAAAGATCAGTTCCCTGCAAGAAAAACAGTTAACCTGCATGGGTAAAAACATTACCGCCTTGGAGATTCAGGGAACTTTTGACGATTGTCAAAAACTGGTAAAACAAGTTTTCCTTGATAAAGAATTAAAAGAAAAAATGATACTGGCTTCGGCAAATTCTATCAATATCGCACGCTTATTACCCCAGTCGTTTTACTACTTATATCTTTGTGCGCAGTTAAATAAAAAAAATAATCCTATTATTGTTTCTGTGCCAAGCGGTAATTTTGGCAACTTGACTGCGGGAATTATAGCCAAAAGAATGGGGGCGCCGATATTAAAATTTGTCGCTGCCACCAACTGTAACAACGTAATACCCGAATATTTGAAAACAGGAAATTTCAAGCCTAGGTCTTCCATCTCCACTATTTCCAACGCCATGGATGTGGGCAATCCAAGCAATTTTTCCAGAATGCTTGAATTGTATGATAGTGATGTTGAAAAAATGAGAGCAGAGATATACGGGATAGGTTTTTCTGACCAAGATACCAGAAAAGCAATTTCGAATGTATTTAAAAAATATAATTATATTATGGATCCTCATGGAGCCGTGGCATACCTTGGCTTGCTTGATTTCATGAAAAATTTCCCAAAATCGGAGGGAATATTTTTTGAAACCGCTCATCCGGCTAAATTTTCTTCTGAAGTGGAGAAAGCTATCGGCAGATCGGTACCTATGCCAAAAAGATTAAAAACCTATGTTCGCAGAAAAAAACAAGCGGTCTTACTAAAAAACAACTTTTCAAAACTTAAAGATTTTCTTTTAAACAAACTGCAAAACAAGCATAAAAAATATATAAATAAAAAATTAGCAAAAAATACTTAAAATATGATATTATCAAATAAAATAAATATATGAAAAAAGATGAAAAATTAGAGGGGTTAAGGCATTCTTTGGCGCACTTGCTGGCAGCCGCGGTCCGGGAACTTTATCCGGGCTCCAAAAATGCCATCGGTCCGGCGATAGAAAACGGTTTTTACCAGGACTTTGAGATGTCTAGGCAGATTTCCGATGCCGACCTGCCAAAAATTGAAGCCAAAATGCGCGAACTTTTGCCGAATTGGAAAAAATGGACCAAAAAGATAGTTACATTGAAAGAAGTAAAAAAAGAATTCAGCTGGAACCGTTATAAAATCGAATTGGCGGAAGAATTTGCAAAAGATAAAAAAACTCTGACATTTTTTACCTGTGGCGGACTGGTTGATTTATGCAAGGGCGGGCATAATTTGCCGCCGGCTACAATGGATATTCACAGTTTCAAACTGGACCGTATCGCCGGAGCCTATTGGCGCGGAGATGAAAAAAACAAAATGCTGACGCGCATTTATGGTTTGGCCTTTAATACTAAAGAAGAATTGGACGCTTATATCAAACAGCGCGAAGAGGCGGAAAAAAGAGATCATAAAAAATTGGGAAAAGAATTGGATTTATTTGTGTTTTCTGATTTGGTTGGAAGCGGACTTCCGCTCTGGACGCCGAAAGGAACTATTTTGAGAAATTTACTGGATGATTTTGTCTGGGAACTTCGCCAGAAACGCGGTTATCTGAAAGTGGAAATTCCTCACATCACCAAAAAGGAATTATACGAGAAAAGCGGACACTGGGATAAATTCAAAAATGAATTGTTCAGAATCACCACCCGAGAAGGACATGAACTAGCAATGAAACCTATGAATTGTCCGCACCATATTCAAATTTTTGACCGTAAACAGTGGAGTTATCGTGAATTGCCGCAAAGATATTGCAATACAACTACTTGTTATCGAGACGAACAAACCGGAGAACTTTCGGGCATTTCTCGAGTCCGCAGTTTCACTCAAGATGATGCCCACGTCTTTTGCCGAATGGAGCAAGTGAAAGAAGAATTTCTAAAAGTTTGGGATATTGTTCAGGATTTCTATAAACCTTTCGGATTTTCTATGCGCGTGCGATTATCAACACACGATCCGAAACAGCCGGAAAAGTATTTGGGGGATAAAAAATTGTGGAAACAGGCGGAATTGATTTTGAAAGAAATCGTAAAATCAAAAAACATAGACTGGTTTGATGGTATGGGTGAAGCGGCATTTTACGGACCTAAGTTGGACTTCATGGCCAAAGACGCCATCGGTCGCGAGTGGCAGGTCGCAACAATTCAATTAGACATGAATCAGCCGGAGCGATTTGACTTATCCTGCACCAACGAAAAAGGAGAAAAAGAACGTATTGTTATGCTCCATGCCGCAATTATGGGTTCAATTGATAGATTTTTGTCTATTTTGATTGAACATACAGCCGGAGCTTTCCCTCTTTGGCTCTCGCCTGTACAAGTGAAAGTTATTCCCATTCGCGCCAGTCATAACGCCTATGCCAGGCAAATTTTTGAATTATTGAAGCAAAACGGTGTCCGCGCAGAATTAGACGACGCAGAAGCAAACCTCGGCGGAAAAGTTCGTGATGCAAAAAATAATAAAATTCCTTACTGGATTGTTCTTGGCGACAAAGAAATTGCAAGCGAGAAAGTCACTCTCGAGTCCCGCGACAAAGGCCAGCTTGGGCAAATTGACAAAGAAGAACTCATAAAAAAACTTCTGGAAGAAATCAAGAATAAAAAATAAAAAATAATTAAATATCAATCTCGGCAAGTTTGGCGTTTGATTGGATGAAGGATTTTCGGGGCGGGACTTCGGAACCCATCAGAATATCAAAAATTTTGTTGGCTTCTTCGGCATCGTCAATGTTTACTTTTTTCAGTACGCGATTTTTCGGGTCCATGGTCGTTTCCCAGAGCTCCTCCGGATTCATTTCTCCGAGGCCTTTGAAACGCTGAATGTGGATCTTGGCCGTCCCCGTGCCGATATTGCCTTCCCCTTCGGACGAAGTCCCGGAAGCCTCTTCGGGACCTGCTTCAATGAGCTCAATATCGGCAGCGGGACGGCCCACAATTTTTATTTTTTCATCATCCGTATAAGCATATAAAATTTCTTTGCCTTTTTTTATTTTGTAAAGCGGAGGTTGGGCAATGTAAATATACCCTGCATCAATCACTTGTCTAAAGTATCTATAGAAAAGAGTCAGGAGAAGCGTTCGGATGTGCGACCCGTCCACATCGGCATCTGTGGCAATGATTATTTTATGGTAACGCATTTTCTCCAAATCAAAAGTGTCCCCAATAGAAGTACCCATCGCGATGACAAGCGACTTCACTTCTTTCGAAGCAAGCATTTTATCGATGCGTGCACGCTCAACATTCAGGATTTTTCCGCGAAGCGGTAATATTGCTTGTGTCCGGCGGTCTCTGCCCTGCTTCGCACTTCCCCCGGCTGAATCTCCTTCCACAAGAAATAGTTCCGATTCTGAAGCATTTTTGCTTTGGCAGTCCGCTAATTTTCCCGGAAGAGTCATGCCTTCCAGTGCTCCTTTGCGTAATACCGAATCCTTGGCGGCTTTGGCCGCTTTACGTGCCTTCAAGGCCAAAACTGATTTGTTAATTATAGCTTTGGCGTCGTCGGGGTTTTCTTCTAAAAAGTTTGCAAAAGCCTCTCCAAACACAGTCCCTACTGCACCCTGGGCCTCCATGCTGCCCAATTTACCTTTAGTTTGACCTTCAAACTGTATCTCGCGAAGTTTAACAGAAATAACCGCCGTCAAACCTTCAAGCACATCTTCTCCCGTAAATCCACCTTCGGACTCTTTCATCATTTCATTTTTCTTGCAGTAAGTATTGAGAGTTCGGGTAAGCGCTGTTTTAAAACCAGTTACATGTGTCCCGCCTTCCTGGGTATAAATATTATTCGCAAAAGGGAAAATCCGATCGACGATATCATCCACGTATTGGAGAGCTATCTCCACTCCGACACCATCCAATTCTTTTTCAACATAAAAAATATTATTCTGAACCGGTTTGACAAATTTGTTGTAATATTTTACCAAAGAAATCAATCCGCCTTCAAAATAAAAAGAGACTGAAGGAAGCTCTAGTTCCAGATCTCGGAAATAAAAAACGTCACTCATGGCGGTTAAACCGCCAAGTGAACTTGGCGGTTTAACCGCCAATTCACGCGCGTTAATGATGTGAATTTTCAACCCTTTCACCAGATACGCTTGTTGGCGAATATGATTCACCACGGTATGCCAATCGAATATAATCTGGCTGAAAATTTCCGGATCGGGTTCAAAAGTGACGATTGTACCGTGAAGTTTGGAAGTATCGATTTTTTTTACCGCCAATTTTTTTTTGCCTTGAGAATATTCCTGAATATATTTGCCGCCGTCTTTGTGCACTTCCACTTTGCAATAAATAGAAAGAGCGTTCACCACCGAAGCCCCGACTCCGTGCAAACCTCCGGAAACTTTATATCCGCTATTTTCCCCGCCGAATTTTCCTCCGGCATGGAGCGTGGTCATCACTGTTTCCAGAGCGGAAACTTTTGTTTTTTTGTGCATATCTACCGGCACTCCTCGGCCGTTATCCGCCACCCGGATGCGATTGCCCGGCAGGAAGACAATTTCGATATCATTACAAAAACCGCCCATCGCTTCGTCGCGCGAATTGTCAAAGATCTCCCAAACCAAGTGATGTAATCCCTCCGGGCCCGTAGTGCCGATATACATCCCCGGACGGCGCCGGACGGGCTCTAGCCCCTCCAGAACGGAAATATCAGACGCATCGTAGTGATGCGTCTCGGTACCTTTTTTGCCTGCCTCATACGAAGCTTTAGGCTTTCGTTCGGGGTCGTTTTTTCCTTTTGCCATGTAGATACATTATATCAGAAATATATAGCAATTGCCAGTCTAATTTCGTCATTTTTTGTTGATAAAAAAATCTAAAAATGATGAAGAAAAACACAAAATATTCAATCAATTGCATAAGATTCTAGCATATGCGGATTTCTTATGCAATTGATTGAATTGTAATCCACAAATCAAGCCAAGAATAATTGTCAATTACCTCACTTGCCAACTGTTATTATCTTTGATTTTATTGGATATTTGAGTCATAACTTCATTTATTTCCACATCAGTTAAAGTCCTCTCGAAAGACTGAAAAACCAATCTAAAAGCATAAGAAATTCTTTCGTCCTTCTTGAATTCATCAAAGAGTTCCGGACCTCGCACCGCCATGTCTCCAGCATTTTCTTTTATAATTTTATGAACTTGATTACTTTCAACTATGTCTGGCACCCACACCGCAATATCGCGAGCAATAAAAGGAAATAGAGACCACATCTTAAACTTTTGTGTATGAAAAATTTCTTTTGAAGAGGCTTGCGAGGGCGACGGTTCGAGCACGAGGAATTTTTCAGCAGAAAAATATCCGTACTCTTCAGAAGAAGATTTTTCAGAAACAAATTGATCTAATGTCATTTCTTTTATCCCCTTTTTATCTCCAAAAGCAACATGCATTTCCTCGTCGGGACACCAGACGGTTCCAATTTCAAAAATTTTAATTTCGCTCAACCCCAAAAGAGGTGCATTCAGTTGGTTTAGTTTTAAATTTTCTTTCAACCCGTCGGTTAAATTTACCCGCAAGAAATTTTTATCCGAGGCCGAAGCGAGTACGCTCACTTCTCCCTTGTTGGAAAAACTGGTATTCATTACTTCCGAATATCCGTCATTTAATAATTTATTCCGCGCGAAAAGTATTTTTGAATATATCTCATTCTGCTTTGGTTTCCACATGTCAGACATGTGGGGAATTTTCTCTTTTACTTTGTCGTAGCCCAAAATCCGGCCGATTTCTTCCGCCATATCTTCTTCTATCGCCAAATCAAGACGCATTGGTGGAATAGTGATTTCCCAGCCAGAGGCTGGTCCGCCTTTGGCGGAAAATTCAAAATTATATCTCTTTAAAATATCTTCTATCTCAGCCACCGAAACTTCCAGACCCAAAATTTTAGAAATTTTTTTTACCGAAAAAGAAAGTTTTCTTATCTCCTGTCTTTCTGGATAAACATCTACAATGTCTTCAAAGATAGCATCAGGGCACATTTCATAAATAAGAGCCGAGAGTTCCAGCATGGCATATGACCCTAATTCCGAAGACAAGTCATTCTCAAAACGCTTTTTGGCATCGGTAACTATATTAAACACTTGAGCGGTTTTTCTAATCGAAATCGGGTCAAAATTTGCTACTTCTAAAATTATATTCTGGGTATTGTCATCAACTTCCGGCTTTTTTCCCCCTTTTATTCCAGCCACTGCCAAAACACTGCTTGAATCAGCAATTACCAGGTCAGAAATCTTTAATTTCCAATCTCTGTTGTCTAAAGTAATCAGCTTTTCCCCATCTTTTGCCTGTCTAATGATTAATGTTTCTCCCATTTTATCCAAGTCAAAAGCATGAACGGGCTGTCCGCAATCAAACATCACTAAGTTAGCCGCATCTACCATATTATTGATACTTCTTTGTCCAATCGACTCGAGGTGTTTTATCACCCACTCCGGTGATAGCCCTACTTTCACATTTCTGACAATCCTCCCCATATATCTGCGACACTTGTCCGACTGAATATCAATCTTCAACCCTGCTTGCCCTGAGCTTGCCGAATGGGGAATTTTGTATTTCGGTGTTGGGTCAACATATTTTATATTTAAAAGCGAAGCAAGCTCGCGCGCTATCCCCTGGTGGCTAAGTAAATCATGCGCGCGATCCGGCAGAATTTTAATATCAAAAATAGTATCGTCCCCTTTCTTTTCTATGCTCTCCACTTCGCAAAGATGGTAAGTAAAAACATCAGCAAGTTTATCCGCATCGGGTGCGTCTGGTATATACCATTTAAGCCAATTGTAAGAAATTTTCATTTGTTATTAAAATTGATTGAGACGCAAATCCCCTTGATAAAAAAGACGGATATCCGGAATACTTAATTTAATCATAGCAATACGATCAAGACCAAGACCGAAAGCAAAACCCTGGTATTTTCTTGAATCGATCCCGCAATTCTCGAGAACATTCGGATGCACCATGCCTGCTCCCACAAGTTCCATCCATTTCCCGTTGTGTTTAATGTCAACTTCAAACCCCGGCTCGACGAATGGAAAAAAGCTCGGACGAACACGAATTTCTACATTCTTACCTAAGATTTTTTTGAAAAATTCAAGAAGCACCCATTTCATATTTGCCACACTTATGTCGTCCCCTACCATAAGTCCTTCTAGTTGATAAAATTGCATTTCGTGCCCGGCATCTGTTGCTTCATTGCGGAAAACTTTTCCGGGAACAATAATCGCAAAAGGCGGCTCTTTCCCTTCTTTGGAAAATTTTTCCATATATCTAATCTGCACATTGGAAGTATGGGTTCTTAATACTTTTCCTTCCTGCCCTTTTATATAAAAAGTGTCCTGCATATCTAGAGCTGGATGATCTTTTGGAAAATTAAGCGCAAAAAAGTTGTGCCAGATATCTTCCAGCTCCGGACCAACAGCCACTTCAAAACCGAGGTCGGTAAATATCTTTACCGCATCGTTGATCACTATTGAAAGTGGATGCTCTTTGCCTTTTTTTATTTCTTCGGTCATTTAATGATGGTGAAGATGAACAGAAAAACTTTCTTTGCCGCCATCTGCTGTTTGTTTCCTTATTTCATATCTTGCACCGCTGGGATGAGCAAAAATAGATTTTTCGTCTTTTAAATACTCTTTTAGGGCATGATGATTTCTCGGATCTTTAAAAAAGTCCCTCATTTCAGAGTGTTCACCAAAACTAATATCTACTTTTTTCCCATCCATATATATCTCACTCATATATTTATATAAAAATTAACTATTAATGAACAAATTATACCAAAATTGCAAGAATTTGTTAATGCTTGTCATTCTCGGACAGAATATTTGCCGGACACTATCCATTTATAAGTAGTTATTTCTTTCGGACCCATCGGACCTCTCGCATGAATCTTGGAAGTGGAAATCCCGATTTCCGATCCCAAACCAAACACTGCCCCGTCAGAAAACCGGGTCGAAGCGTTGACATAGACTACCGCCGCATCAATCTCGTTCAAAAATCTCGCGCAATTTTGTTTATTCTCTGACAAAATCGCTTCGGAGTGTTTTGATGAATACTGGCTGATATGTTTTATGGCCTCATCAACACCGGAAACAACTCTTACCGACATTTTTTGGCTTAAAAATTCCCGGCCAAAATCGGACACCTTGGCCTGCCTCAAGAGAGAAGGCGGGTAAACTTTTTTCAAAATTCTATAACTTACTGAGTCGGCAAAAATTTCCACATTTTTTGGAAGCAAAAGTCTGGCCGTTATCGGGAGAAATGTTCCGGCTATTTTTTGATGCACCAATAATGTATCCAAGGAATTGCAAACGCTCGGGCGCTGGGTTTTGGCATTAAAAATAATTTTGGCCGAAGGTATTAATTTGGCGGACTGATCGATAAAAGTATGGCAAACGCCGGCTCCGGTTTCAATCATCGGCACGGTGGCGTTTTCTCTGACAAAGTTTATCAAACCGGAGCTTCCGCGCGGAATAATGACATCCACTAAATTATCAGCCTTAATAATATCCAAAACAGCCTCTTTAATTTTGGGATCAATAAATTGGACT
>JBBUAS010000032.1:0-9557 GCA_038058555.1 Patescibacteria group bacterium
CGGGGGGAATGCATTAGTGTCGCGCCTTCGGCGCGACCCCATTTCGGCTCTAAAAACTGATTTCGATTTTTGGCGGAGGGTGAGGGATTTGAACCCTCGATGAGATTGCTCCCATACCACCTTTCCAAGGTGGCGCACTAGACCGCTATGCGAACCCTCCATTTATTTATTAATCTTGTCAGAAAAATAATTTTTCAACTTATCTTTTAATACTTCTCTACCATGACCAGTTTTAAAATATTTTTCCGCACTTCTAGCGTCATGTTCATTAATATAAGCTTCATAAAAAATTAAGTCAAATAAACCATGATGAGGCGCAAAAATTCTTGCTCATTTAAAACTTTTACTCCCAGCTTTTCCGCATTTTTCAACTTGGACCCCGGGTCGGCGCCAGCCACAACATAAGAAGTATTTTTTGAAACTGAACCGATGACTTTCCCGCCCAAGGTCAGAATTTTTTCTTTGGCTATTTCACGCGACATTGTTGAAAGGGCTCCAGTTAGAACAAAATTGAGTCCGCCAAATTTCCCTTTTTCTTTTTTGAGAGCTTTTTCAATTATCACACCGTTTTTCTCTAACTTTTTGATAAAATTTAGATTATTTTTATCCTGAAAAAAATTACCAACACTCTGGAGCACCGCCGGGCCGATGTTTTCGATACTGTCTATTTCAGCAAGGGTAGTTCTTGCTGAAATTATTAATTTTTCTAAAGTACCAAAGTGGAAAGCTAAATCCCACGCCGTCTCTTCCCCCACATGCAAGATTCCGAGCGCCCAAAGAAATTTTGAGAGTGGAATATGTTTTTTTATGTTTATTTCATTAATTATATTCTCGGCTGATTTCTCTCCGAATCTCTCTAGGGGCACAATATCTTCTTTGACCAGAGTAAAAATGTCGGCCGCGTCGGTGATCAGTCCTTCATCTTTAAATCGTCGTAAAATTTTAGGGCCTAATTCGTAAATTTCAAAAATAGAAACAAAATGCTCCAGATATCTCTCATCTTTCGCCGAACATTTTGAGTTACTACAATAATAGGCAACCCCATCTTTTTTCTCTACCTTAGAATTACAAACTGGGCAAAATTTCGGTATTTTTACTTTTTTCTCTTTACCTGTACGCATCCGAGTCAGCACCTCTACGACCTTCGGAATGACATCGCCGGCTTTTTCGATCACCACCGTATCCCCGATTCGCAAATCCAGACGTTCTATTTGATCCATATTATGCAAGGTTGCCTTGGAAATTTGAGACCCTGCCACCAGCGTCGGTTCAAAAATAGCCAGTGGCGTCAAGACGCCTGTCCGCCCAACATTTATCTTTACATCTTTGACTACGGTCGTCGCCCGCTCAGCCGGATATTTGAAAGCTATCATATAGCGCGGAGCTTTGCCGACAACTCCTAAAATCTCTTGTAATTTCAAATCATTAACAGATATTACGATACCGTCCGTGCCATAAGAAAAATTCGGACGAATTTTTTCAAACTTTTTAATAAAAGAAATTACTTCATTTAAATTCTTGCATAATGCATCATTAGGATCCACTTGGAAACCCAAACTTTTCAAATATTTATGTTTGTCGGAATGATTTTGCGAAACTGCAAGGTCCCCGCCTGCCGATTGGCGGGCAGGTTGCCTTGCAGAAACTTCCGCAATGTCGTAAGCAAAAAAATCCAACTTTCTTTCTGCCGCCAGTTTCGGATCCAACTGCCGCAAACTTCCAGCCGCCGCATTTCTGGTATTGGCAAAAACGATTTTGCCTTTTTTTTCATTATCGAGGTTTAACCTCGATAATGTTTTTTGGGACATTACCGCCTCGCCCCGGACTTCCAGATACCTCGGCATTTCCCCTCCCCCTGCCAAGGGGGAGGTTGGGAGGGGGTCTAGTATAAGCGGAATTGAATTTATTGTTTTTAAATTCTCCGTAATATCTTCACCGATAAAACCATTGCCCCGGGTGGCGCCTCGAACAAATTTGCCATTTTCGTAGGTTAAAGAAACAGCCAGTCCATCGAATTTTATCTCGCAAAAATAGTTAAATCTTGTTTTTTCGGTCAGAAGTTTTCGCACTCTTTTTTCCCAGTCATAAAGTTCTTCAATACTAAAAACATCATTGAGCGAAAGCATTCTGGTTTTGTGTTTGACTTTTACAAATTTATCAAGTACTTTGCCCGCCACTCTGTTTTCCGGCGCATTTGGATTTTCAAATTCCGGATACTTTTTCAGTAATTCTCTCAATTCACGGGTCAAAGAATCGTAAACGTCATCGGTCGCATTCGGCGCATTTTCTACATGATAAGCGCTCCGCAATCGTGCGATTTCATTCCGTAATTTCTGGATTCTTTGAGATATTATTTTATCGAGATCAAGCTTTCGCATACCAAGTTAGTAATTTAATTCCAATTCTCTTTCTACGCTATTTGTTCCTTGGACACAAGAACCCGTTCCTCCCCCGTTGTTATATCCTTTGGAAATTACAGTGGTAGTCGGCAAAACGGATTTATCCACTGTTACTTCAGCACAGCCTTGCCCTCCATTTCCCAATCCCGAAACGACAAAACTCCAAAATGGATAATTGCCGGAAAGAGGAATGGAGCCACCAAAACAGCTAACTGTTCCCGTCCCCCCGGTTTGCACAAAGGAATTGCTGGCAGATTTATCGTTGAAAAGCGCGCATTCAGCGCCGGTATCGGCGGCAAAAAAAGCATTATTGGTGTCTTGGGCCGAGGTGCCAAATCTAATTTCTTTCTGGGCAATATTGGCAACACCCAACGCAATGGATAAAAGAATGCCGGAAAGCGTGACGGCAAAAAGTATCACAAACCCTCTATTTTTTTTGATTCTTTTTATCATAGTTATTCCACCCAATTAAATAATTCTTCGGAAAAAGTTATATTGTAATTACCCGAACCTTGAGTCCAAGAAACATTCGAGAAAATTTTTATTTCATCCGAAACAGACATCTCCGCCCAAATTTGACGGATAAAACCGGAATCAACGCCGCTTGAATCGGTATCATAACCTCCGTTGTTTATATACAGTTTACATAAATTAGGATTATTGCATACAAAAACGTCAAAAGGCGGCGGTTTGATAAAACCACACCCATTTCCCGAATTGCATGAAGCTAATTTAGCTCTAAAATTATTCCAAGGATTTCCGGTCGTTGAATATAAAACCTCCGTATCCCGCATATTTCTAATATATTCAATGCCTTCCTGGGCCAGATAGGAAGCTGTTATTTTCTTTTTGGCATAACCGGTATCGGAAATTCCTTGAGATAAAATCATCAATAAACCCAGAATGGACATGGTAAAAATCGAGATAGCCACCAATGTCTCCACTAAAGTAAAAGCCTTGTTTTTTTGTTGCAGATGTATTTTCATTTTAAATATCTATGACTCTTTGTGAAACGGAAGTTTGCAGAGAAAAAGGCGTGACTGCTTCTTTGGAAGTTATGCTTCCAACCAATCTAATCGTTACAAAAGGCTGTTGACTATCGCCAGGAAACGGCTCTGCGCCTAAAACCGAAAATCCATAAGACTGGTCAATGTAGACTTCATCGGGATTCAATTGAATAAAAGTATCACCATTATTTATTGATTTATAAATTTTTCCGTTGTCAATGTAATAAACCCATTGATTGTCATCATTCAAAGGATCGTAGCCTTGAGGCTTAAAAGCGATGGCCCAGCCGCTCGCGCAACTCCTCGGAACACCCATAGTAATAGCGCCGGGAACATTAAAACACCGATAATCATACCCCGTTCTTAAATTTCTAGAAATATCCTCCATCGCAAAACTTAAACTGTCTATAATCGAACGCATACTTTGCGATTTTTGATGAAGCAAGTTGGCATTTAAAAGAGCATTCATGCTTGCCATGACAATAACTATAAAAAGAGAAACCGCGATCATTGTTTCGATTATCGTATAGCCGCCTACTTTAATTTTAAAATATTTTTTTGGCATTTAATTTATCTGAATTCTTCCTGAAGAATATACTTTGATTATGGCCGTTATCAATTTAGGTGAAGTAACGGTAATTCGAGCATAAGAAACACCCGACAATAATGCGCCACCGGAAAAGAGAACGGTTCCCGAATTCGGCCTGGAGAAAGAAATAGCCAAGTCTTGAATCGGGACAGCAACATCGGGATTGGATTGATAGAAAATATCCAAACGAGAAATACTGTTATTTTTCGTGATGGAAATTTTATTCAAACACTCTCCAGCGCAGTTAGACCCGTCTAAATACTGAGTATCGTTATTAAGATCGACGAAATAAATAAAATTTTTATTGTCGGAGACAGGATTAAAAAAATATACCCCATAGGACGGCTTCCAGGTGCTTGGGTTGTACCCGGAAAGCGGCAATAAGCCGGAGAGAGACGATTTCTGCGCCTGAACTATCTGCAAGGCAATATCACTGGCTAAATTTTTAATATCAACTTTTGCCTGAAAACTTCCGTAACTAAAAACAGCGATGGAAGACAAAGCGGAAAAAATAGAGAGAACAACAATCAGTTCCACATAACTCATACCGGCATTTAAATTACGAATTTTCAATTTTAAATTTTTAATTTTCATTTTTGAAGAACGGTTCTTAAGAGAGTTTCCCAAGAACTGTTCTTGATTAAAACAAATGCAATTCAAAAAGAAAAGCTAAAAGCGCGCCTAAAACCAAATACGGAGCAAAGGGAATTTCGCTTTTCATTCCGTACTTCCTTTTAGAAAAAATAACCAGCACGATACCCACGATAGCTCCGAGCCAAAAAGCGACCACCACACCGGAAAGAATGCGGGAGAGACCCAAAAGCCATCCTAAACCGACAGCGAGCTTTGCATCCCCTAAGCCCATCCATCTTCCGGAAGATACAAGCCAGAATAAAGCAAACGGGGCCGCGATCAGCAGGCCCGACAAAAATTCCAAGGTTGAAGGCAGGTGCGGATAAAAAACAGCAAAACTGGAACTGTCAATTTGTCCCGCCGCGGCGCGGAAGAAGAATAAACCGACAAAAGCCAAAATACCTAAAATTAAAGAAAGAATGTCTGGAATTATTTTGTGTTTTAGGTCATAAATAGCAATGACTAGCAAGAGCGAAAAGGCGGTCGTATAGTAAGCATAAGTAAAACTAAAAACAAGCGTATTAAAGAAGAAAATATCTTGGAATTTCAAAAACAGCAAAGCAAAAATCAAACCGGTCAAAAGTTCGACCAGAGGATATTGAAATGAGATTTTTGTTTTGCAATTTCGACATCTGCCCCGCAAGCCCAAAAAACTAAAAACCGGGATAAGTTCATACCAAGCAAGCTGATTTTGGCAAGCCAGACAGCCGCTCCTTCCGCCGAAAGATCGCTCTGTATTAAGTCGAAAAATTACGACATTTAAAAAACTTCCGATAATCAAACCCAGAACAAAGAAAATTGTGGTAATTGCAGCAATCATGAAATTTTTTTACTAGTCGCAGGCTGTTCCGGATCCAATGGTGGCAGATTCCTGTTTGGATTTTCCCGTACTGTCTACACACCACATCTGGCCCGCAGTCGTCAGCGGCACTTCCGCCGCCCAGGCATCTCCGGTGGCGCTTACATTGCAAGTTGCGGTTGTTAATGTCCCGGTGCCATTGATAGTATAATCGCTCAGCCGATTGGATTTGGCGGCGGTTAATATTTGCAAGCCGATGCCATCCACCCCGCCTACCTTGCCATTGACGCAAACATCGATATAAGTATCGCTGGAGACGGCGTTGGTGGCGTAAAAAACTTCCGCTTGGGCAACGGCATTTCTTAAGTTTGCCTTTACGCCCGCGTCTACCCCTTTATTTTTGGACATGCTGGAACTGGTCAAAATAACCGCCGCCAAAATGCCGATGATTGCCACGACCACCAAAAGTTCAATTAACGTAAAACCTTTTTTAAAATTCTTCATAATTAAATATAAGTTAATGATAAACAAACACTAAAACACATTGTATATTGTATCATATTTAAAGACAAACAAAAACCCCTTCGACCCAGGTCGGAGGGGTTTTTGTTTTTTACAACTTGCTGAACAGGAGTTATGAACAAGCTCCTGTTGTTGTTGTCGGTGCAGTAACATAGACCTTTGCCCATCCTGAATTGTCTACACACCAATTTCCACCACCCTTTAGAGCGGTAACCCACATGGCCCATTTCTGGCCATTGGCTGTGGTAACACATCCCGGCGCCACAGCTTGAGCCTGAATCTGTCCAATAGCCGCAACAATGTTAGAGTCAGAAAACATTCCCCCGCTACAAGCGCTAAGCGCGGTAGCCCCGTCGGCATTGTAAGCTTTACTTACGCTATTGTCGTAGAAAAGCTCCGCTTGAGCTCTGATATTCGCCATATTCGCCTTCACGGCCGCGTCAGCTCCTTTATTTCGCGCGGAGTTCAATGAGGCCAAAACGACTGAAGCCAAAATACCAATGATTGCCACGACCACCAAAAGTTCAATTAACGTAAAACCTTTTTTAAAATTCTTCATAATAAAATATTTTACCTAATAATAATTTCGCCTCTTCGGCGAATCAGCCGATGAGGCTGAAATTTCGACTTATTTTTAATGTCTCTATTATAGCATAAGGATAATAATGTATAGGCAAGAAAGTTATCCACACCCCTCTAACTGATTCCTCCAGCCATATTGTAAATCGGCATTAAGACAGAAACCAAAAGCATCCCCACTCCCAGACCCAAAACCACAATCATTATCGGTTCAATCATGCCGACCAAGGTATCAACCGCATCGTCTACTTCCCGTTTATAAAAATCAGTCAGGGTTTTCAAAATAGCGCCCAAGGAACCGGTCTCTTCTCCCACCAAAACCATTTGCACCATAATAGCGGGAATGTATGCCGTGTGTTTTTCAAAAGCTGCCGAAAGCGCCAACCCCGATTTTACCCCATCCGCCACATCTCCCAATAAATTTTTATATACCAAACTACCTACTACCTGCCCGGTAATGTCTATCGCCCGGACAATCGGAACACCAGAGGAAAGCATGGTATTCAGATTATCGGTTATCCTGGAAAGATAAAGTTTCCTGTATAAATTACCGACAGCCGGAACAGAAAGGCTCAAAGTATCAAGATAGATTTTTCCTTTAGGGGTAGAAGTCAATCGCCAAATCCAAATTCCCAAAAGCACCAGGAAAATTAAAATAAAAAATCCATAGTGAACAAATAAATTTGAAATCGCAATCACGATTTTGGTATAAAGAGGCACCACTTGGCCGGAATCCAGAATAATCGCGGAAAGTTTCGGAATGACAATCGTGAACATCAAAGTCATTACCACAAAAAAAGTAAAAATGACAAAAGCCGGATAAATAAGCGCGTTGCGGGTCTTGGAAGTAAGAGCGTATTGGCGATCCAAATATTCCGCCAAATGCAAAAAAGTCTGATTGAGTTTTCCCGTTTCTTCCCCTACTTTTACCATATTGATATAGAAATCGGAGAAGACATCCGGATGTCGAGCGAGCGCTCCCGAAATGGAAACTCCTGCTTGAAGATCGTCGCACACTTGAGTAAGCTTGCGCCCGAGAAGTTTATTTTCGGTATTTCCGGCCAGCATCGTAAAAGATTTCAGGGCCGATACTTGCGCTTCAAATAAAGTGGAAATTTGACGGGAAAGAATCACTACATCTTTTGGTTTGACCCTTTCGAAAAAAGAAAACTTAAAAATTGATTTTTTTTCTCCTTCTTCCCGGATAGAAACAACAATCAGAGCTCTTCTTTGAAGTCCGCTGATCGCCGCATCGCGACTGGGCGCGTCAATTTCCCCTTCTTTATTTGCTCCTTTATCGTCTATTGCTTTGTATGTGAATAACATTATTTTTGCTCCACATGTCGGACTTGTGGCTAGCCACAAGTCCGACATGTGGTCATATTAATCGTTCGAGCCCTTTGGGATTAAGCGAATACTGATAAGCGTTCTCAATCGAAATTTCTCCGGTACGCACAAGTTCCATGAGCGAATGGTTCAAATCCACCATGCCGGACTCCATTCCTGTCTCTATCACCACATCGATTTCATGAGTGCGTTTTTCGCGGATTAAATTGGCGACCGCATTGTTATTTAAAAGAAGTTCATAAGCCGGAATAAGTCCGCCGGCAATTCGCGGAATCAGTCTCTGAGAAAAAATACCGAGAAGCGATGCGGCCAGCTGGGCTCGAATTTGATCCTGCTGGTTGCCCGGGAAGGAATCAATAATTCTGTCGATGGTTTGGGAAGCATTGTTGGTATGCAGAGTTGAAAGCACCAGGTGCCCGGTTTCGGCGGCTGTAACTGCGGTTGAAATAGTTTCCGGCGTGCGCATTTCGCCCACCATAATCACATTCACGTCTTCGCGAAAGACTTCTTTCAAGGCCACATGAAAATCCTTGGTGTCGATTCCGACTTCCCGCTGGTTGATGATGGATTTATTGGCGGTATATACATGTTCAATCGGATCTTCAATAGTTATAATGTGGCGCGTTTGTTCATTGTTAATTACATTAATCATGGCCGAAAGAGTGGTTGATTTGCCTTGCCCGACCGGACCCACCACCAGAAAAAAACCCTGTTTCTTGCGAGCCAGATCGGCCAAAATAGAAGGCAAGCGCAATTCAGCCATCGTTTGAACTTTCGGCACCAAACGAAAAACAATATTAATCAAGCCTTTTTGGAAAAAAGCATTGCCTCGCAACCGGGCTTCTCCGCGAAAATCATAGGAAAAATCTGCTTCCTGGTTTTCTTTGAATTGATCAATTTTTGTTTTGTCCAGTATTTCGCTTAAAATCCCCAATACATCTTCGGCCGTTAAAACCGGATGTTTGACAAGAAAAATAAGTTCTCCGGATACCCGAATGGCCGGCACTCGTCCGACGCCCAAATGCAAATCCGAGCCATTTTCATGGATAACGTTTAAAACAAGCTTTTCCAGTTCTTTTTTGTAATCTGTCATTTTTTTCTATAATTGCTATTTCGGAACGATAATTTTTTCTTCCAAAATTTTTACCACTTGGTCAATTACTTCGGCCGGAGTGGAATTCGCCTTCACGATATAGCCGGACACTCCCAATCTGTTGCCTTCGTCAATATCTTTCTGCTCGCTTTTATTGGATAAAACTATTTTAATGCAATTGGGGCATAAATTTTGCACATTTATTTCCGCCAACATTTCAAAACCGTCCATCTCCGGCATAATGATGTCCATCAGCATAACGTCGGGACGAAGCCCGCCTTTGAGCTTTTCCAAAACCTGGGTGCCGCTTGGAGCCGTGTAAACTTCAAAATTATTTTGACTGAATTTAAGAGCATACATATCCAAAAGGAAACTGTCGTCATCCACTATTAAAATTTTCTTTTTTTCTCTTTCCATAATATATTAATTATACTACAAAACGACTGTCAAACAATGCCTTGTGGATAACTTTATTCGTTTTCATTGTTGAAGTTATACACTTCGGTAAATGGAATAACTCCTTGTAAGGATTTCAGCATAGCATCTTCTCTCATCATCAGCATTCCTTTACTGCGAGCCAGTTTATAAA
>JBBUAS010000033.1:0-2139 GCA_038058555.1 Patescibacteria group bacterium
GACCATGTGATAGCTCCCTTTAAGGTGCGGGGACTCTGGGGCGCGCTGTCAAAAACCAATCACTCAGCACTTAGATATCGAGATGCCATTTATAAAGATATCCGCGAATTGGCAATGTCTTATTTTCACGAATATTTTTTGAATGACGGAAACAAAACTTTACGGCAATATTCTATTTTGCTTAATTTAAATACTTTTGAGCGTAATTGGGCAACTTCGGAGAAAGATCTTTGGTATATAGATAAAAAGTTGGATAAAATAAAACATTATGACATCATTCCAAAAGCTCATATCAAAAATCTCCGTAAGGCCGACAAAGTGGAAATTAAAACGGGGAAGATTGTGGAATGGAAAAGATAAGTGTACAATAAAAGATTATTAATAATCCCGATGTAAAATCGGGATCCCGACCCTGAAAGGCGTCGGGACTGATTTAAACTATGGTTTATTTATTTATTTTAGGCAGGATATTATTGGGGGGCTATTTTATCATGAGTGGGGTTAATCATTTCCGGCACCTAAAGATGCTGACCGGCTACGCGCAATCCAAAGGCGTGCCGATGGCTTCCACAGCGGTCTGGGTAACCGGTCTGATGATGCTTTTGGGCGGCTTAGGAATTCTGCTCGGGGTTTATGTCGAACTTTCAGTTCTGTTGCTCGGGCTGTTCCTCTTGGTGACGACGCTCCAAATGCATCAATTTTGGAAAATTACCGATCAGATGGCCAGAATGGGCGAAGAAGTTAATTTCAAAAAAAATATGGCATTACTTGGGGCTGTTCTCATGCTTTTAGCGATTCCTCTTCCCTGGGCGATGTCTTTATTCTAAAAAAGTTCGAAAATATTTTCCAACAATCTTGCAAACCAGTTCTTCTTTGGAAGAGCTGTTTTGTTTTCAGTCGGGGATGAAGTTATAGCAGTTATAGCGGTTGCTGTATTTTGCTTTGCCAGGTCCTTTAATTTGGCCAATTTAGGTTTTGCGCCAATTGTTTTAGCGTCGTTATTCTGGGCAACTTGAATGATTGGTGTTTCGACAAGGACCGCCGGAATAATCGGTTTTTCGAATTTTTGCATTATTTGATTCCAAGCTTTGCCGGACAAGGCGGAAACGACATAGGCGGTTTCCCAAATTTTATTTTGGATATTTTCATCCTCCTCTCCGGCGGACAAGTTTTTTATTCCGCCGTCGGCGTCTTGCATGGTGGCAAGATAGTCTAATGGAGTGTTTTCATTTTTCCCGCCTGCATCAGCTATGCTGGAAGCATTGCGGGCAGGTTTCCAATCTTCCGGCTTTTCACCCAAAGCTAAAATACCCTGAATTGCCCAGGCGGTTGAAGAAGCATTGTTGTTCCAGCTCCCGTTGTCCTTCTGGTTTTGTTTCAAAAATTCTTTTGCTTTTTTTAAACTTTCCCCTATCTCTGAAATAGGAGAAAAGACCGAGAGGGATTCTATTGTCGCGCCGGTCATATCTACCGACTCATTCCAAGATCCATTTTCTTTTTGGCGGCTCACAATGAAATCAAGAGTGTCCGTTATCATTTTTTCAGCCTGTTTGAATCCGGCATTTTGCAAAACAATTAAAGCGAAGATGTCATCATTGTCTTCATTCATATCGCCGAATTGCTTGTTGTCAAAAGTTCCGGTTATTTTTTCAATATAATTTTCACCATTGGTATTGTAGGGATTGAGACCTAGCGCCATCAGAGCCATTGCATGCCTTTCATAATTCGTCAACAATGCGTCTTTCGTTTTGAATTCTCCGAAGTATTTAACTAATTTTATTGTTTGTTCCTGATAATTTCCCGAAGCGAACGCTATGGCAATCCAGTCCGTATAAAGATCTTCCCCGAAAGATCCGTTTTCTTTTTGTTGCGCAATCAGAAACTCAAAAGCCTTTTTAATATCGAAAATCGGTTTAACTGCCGGAGCAGGCATTGTCTCGGGAACAACGACGGAAGAGGTGGTCAAAATATCAGGCGGAAGAAGCGCGCCCGAGCCGGTTGGAGGAAGGACGGGCGTCGGTTCGCTCGGGTCTATGAAATTAAGAGAAATTAAATCACTTGATTGCAATTCATATTGGTTTAATCCGGTTGTCCCTTCGGCTCCGTTTAAAGACCAGCTCCAATAGTGGTAAACATCGT
>JBBUAS010000034.1:0-2318 GCA_038058555.1 Patescibacteria group bacterium
GCAGTCGTCAAGGACGGGGAGCTATTTGTATATTATGGCGGTGCGGATAAAGTGTCTTGTGTGGCGACCGCTAATTTGGATAAATTTCTGGAAGAATTGGTGCATTCCAGTGTTTCTGTTTTAAAAAATAAAAAAATTAAAGCGTAATTACTTATGTATGTAGTAAAAAGATCCCATCATAATCCGATTCTTGTCCCAGATCGAGACCATTACTGGGAGGCTTTCGCGACCTTTAATATGAGTGTTCTGAAAAAAGGAAAAACTTACTATGGCGTGTACCGAGCCATTTCGGCAGTTGACAGGCTCCTTACACCTCAGCAGATTTCCATCATAGGCTTAGGGAAAAGCAAAGACGGCCGACATTTTGAAGAACGAATGCCGTTTATCACACCCATGGAAGAGTGGGAAAAATACGGTTGCGAAGACCCCCGCCTTACTTATTTTGAAGGAAATTATTATATATTTTACACCGCGCTTTCTAAATATCCATTTGAGGCGAACGGAATCAAGGTAGCTGTCGCAGTTTCTAAAGATTTAAAGAAAATTCAAGAACGTCATTTAATAACGCTCTTTAATGCAAAAGCGATGACTCTTTTTCCGGAACGAATTAATGGCAAAATAACAGTAATCTTAACCGTCAATACGGATATGCCTCCGTCAAAGATTGCTGTGGCGCAAGTTGATAAAATAGAAGAGTTGTGGAATCAAAAATTTTGGGAAAATTGGTATGCGCATTTGGATGAACATGCTCTTAATTTAAAAAAATCTCCATCGGATCACACTGAAGTCGGAACCACACCCGTTAAAACTTCTCATGGCTGGCTTCTTTTATATTCGCATATTCAAAATTATTTTTCTTTAGGAAACAACCTTGACCGTATTTTTGGGATTGAAGCAATCCTGCTTGATTTTAATAATCCGCTTAAAATTCTGGGGCGAACTCGCGGTCCTATCTTGGTGCCCCGAGAATCCTACGAACTTTTAGGTCATGTTCCCAATATAGTTTTTCCATCTGGAGCAATTTTAGAAAAAGATACTCTTTTTATATATTATGGAGCGGCCGACACAACAGTATGTATGGCTCATGTGAACATAACTGACCTTATCTCAACGATGCGTCCGGAAACGAGTCAAAGATGGCATTTCCGGCGCTCTGCCAGGAATCCTATTATCATGAAGGACGAAACGCATTCTTGGGAAGCCAAAGCCACATTCAATCCGGCTGCTTTGCGGATACGAAACACCACTCACATATTATATCGGGCGCTCTCGGAGGATAATACTTCTTCTATCGGTTATGCATCGACCAAAGACGGTCTTTCTATCGACGAGAGGCAAACTCACCCGGTTTACGTTCCCAGAGAAAATTTTGAATTAAAAAAAGTGGCCGGAGGGAACTCAGGTTGTGAAGATCCGCGGTTGACAAAAATTGGGAAGACTATCTATATGTGCTATACCGCTTTTGATGGCATTGGCCCGTCGCGGGTGGCCATTACTTCTATCACTGAGAAGAACTTTCTCCAGAAGAATTGGCAGTGGGAAAAACCGGTTTTAATCACCCCGGCCGGTTTCGATGATAAGGACACTTGTATTTTTCCTGAAAAAACAAACGGCCGGTATTTTATTTTACACCGCGTCGGCGATGAAATCTGCGGGGATTATTTGAAATCATTGAATTTTAAAACGGAAACTGTTCGGAAATGTATTAGGATTATCGGACCCAGAATAAATAAATGGGATAGCGCAAAAGTCGGCATCTGCGCGCCGCCTTTAAAAACAAAATATGGCTGGCTTCTTCTTTACCATGGTGTTTCCAAAAGCCATAGTACTTATCGAATCGGAGCAGTCTTGCTTGATCTTAATGATCCGGCCATCATTCTTTCGCGCACCTCTGATCCCATTTTTGAGCCGGAAGAGTCGTATGAAAAAATCGGCATAATCAACAATGTTGTTTTTCCATGCGGGATGGTGGAAAAAGACGGCTTGCTTTACATATATTACGGCGGAGCGGATATGGTGGTCGGAGTAGCCACTATCGAACTGGATATTATTCTTCGCGCTCTGACCCGGGATATTAAGAAATAATATGTCCGACACTCGGTGTTGAACATATTTAGAGTTGCGAGATGTCTCGGGGAGAAAAAAGATTCATGGTCCAATCCACCGCTACTCGCACTTTTTTTCGGATTGCAAAAATATTTTTTTGATTTTCTAATTGCAAAAATTTATTTACCAACAGTCGTCCATCCGAAGAGCTTAATACTGGCTGATCGAATTTTACTTCCATTGGTTTTATGCCGGCGACCTAGATGACGGTT
>JBBUAS010000035.1:0-2820 GCA_038058555.1 Patescibacteria group bacterium
GACCTCGGCCTGACAACCGAGATGATGATTATTGTTACTGAACACATTGATGAAGAAACAAAAAAGTTTCTCTTCGAAACTTTCGGGAAATAACCTTGCATAAGATTTCTGCGTGCGGAAATCTTATGCATACATGCATATAAATTTAGTACACTTCCTTATTGTAACATTGCTCGCAATAAACTTTTTCGGGACGGCTCGCCTCGCTGGAGCTTTCGGCGTAGTGCGGGTCGGGCGGATAACTTGTTTCAAATTCGTTTGGACATATGGCATTCAGGTGATTGGCGTGTTCTTTTTTGTCGCACGTGCAAGCTCGGTGCCAGAGTTTGCGGAGGGGGCGCAGATCGAACCTTCTTTTATAACGACAATTCGGACATTTCCTCGGAAATGGAATTTTTTCTTTTCTGTAAAAATTAAGTTCATTCTTTGTAATGTTATAATTTTTTGAACAATTAGCGCAAATAAAAACTTCGTTCAAAAAAGAATCCGGCACATCTTCAATTTTATCCGGAATGGAAGCGTGAGATATAGTTTCCTTGCCGAAAGTTCCGGGAATATTGTCTTCCCAATGCCAGCCTTTCGCCAAAACTTCTTCTTTTTTCATCGGCATATATAAATTGCCCTGAGTTTCATTGTAATAAACCGGCGCCATCTCCGGCGGAAAAAATTCTCCATATTCCCCCATTTTCTTCATATGTTCAATAATTTTATCTTTTAACGCTTGGTAGTCCGTTTTAGAATATTTTTTATTGAAAATCATATATTCGCCTTTTTTGACACTTACGCACCCGAAAAGATTTTGGCTATTTTGGCAAGTGTCGGAATATTCAATATCTACATTGTCATAGCAAAGATGCCCAAAATGACAGTTGTAGTTACGCGCAGCACCTTGCATTTCATAATTAAGCTCTGCAGGTGGATAGCCCCCATGATATAAATCCATGGTATCCTTAACTTCGGTACCACCATAAACATATTTGCAATTTTCTCCCTGATTTACTTCAAAAGACTGTGTCACGTTTCTGCAATCATAAATTAAAGATCCGGCCGAATTTACACTTCTCTCACTAATAACATAGCGATGAATGGCATCATTTTTTATGATATCCGTAAATTCTTTATTCAATCCTTCGCGAACTAAAAAAGAAGATAATTCATATTCTTTTATTTTCTGCAGATATTCCTCTCGAGTATATTGTTTGTTTTTAAATACGTAACTTTTGTTGCGCAAGTTGTAAGACATAAAGCAATTGTTGCAACCGCGGCAATCGTAGCAGTAAAAACAGGAAAAGCAATCTTTCAGGAATATGCTATATTGGCACCCATAAGATTTACGAGAATCATTACACTCGTAAAGTCGCTCACTTTTAGGATGAATAAAGCTGCAGTCGGTACAATCCCGCGACTTCATTACCCAGGTTGAATAATAGATATTTTCGCTGTATAAAACGGCAAAAGATAAATACACATTTTTATTATCGCTGGAGTGATTTGTATATTCGGAATTTACGCTATTTTTGTTAAGAAGCGCCATACGAGGAACTTCCAGTTGTAGTTCCTTAAATTGCTCGAAAAATGGCCGGCTGAAATCAAAATCCCGCCCGAAAAAAGCCGGATCCCAGCCATCACCCCACCAGCATTCGTTGCAATACATTTTGTGCATTTTGTTCGGAGAATAAATCGTTACCGTACTTTTCCCACAAAAATCGCAATTACGCCTGTACAAGACACGCTCATTGCGCCAAGCATAACGCCTCTGCTGGCGACATTCCGGACACCATGTCGGCGGTGGAACCTTAATCTTTTCATAAAAATTAAAATCCTCGCTTTCTATCGTGAAATCTTTTTTACAATTTTTACATATTCTTTTTTCACTATTTTTATCCATTTTGCATATTTACGCTATCGCGTATATGTGTATTATGCGATGTTTTGTTTATAACATTCCTCGCAGGCGATTTTTTGATAATTCCACTCCGGCGGATAATAGGCATTTATATCCTTTTGGCAATAAAAACATTGATATGGGTACGATTGCAAAACAGTTAAATACTTTAATTGTTTTTTTATTCGCACATCAAAATGATATCGTGGAAGTGGAATATTATTCTCTTTATAAAAAATAAGTTCATTTTCAGCAATATTGAAACGCCAGCCGGTTTCTGGACATATAAGCGCTTTGGTAATAATATCGTCCGGCACATCTTTTATATCATCCGGTAATTCGGAAGTTGGCATTCCTTCAATGTGACTTTCATTAATATCTTCCCAATAACCGCCTAGTTTCAAAATATCTTCTTTTTTAGTTTCCGGAAAATATAAAAAGCTGGTAGAAAAATTAAAAGGCCCGGCACTCATAGAATATGGCAAGAATTTCCCATATTCCCCTCTTTTTTTCATATCAGTAATAATTTCTTCTTTTAGCTTTTCATATTCCTCTTTTGTATATTGTTTATTTAATATGCAATATTTCTTCTTCTTGAGACCAACACAACCGAAACAATATTCACATTCAATACATATATCAAGATATTCGGAATACCTGGAAGAAGATTTATTAGAATATTTTTCGGCATAACTATTTAAACAACAATTACAATTACCTAATAACTCAGAATAGAAACATCCCGTGGTATCAATAGTTGATTTTTCTTGATGTTGTCGAAGACAATTATAACAATCTTCAGATTCAGAAATGGTAAAGCAGTTATGACAATTTTTGCAATCCAATAAATAATCCCCGTCAGAATTATATATCTTCAAATTAAAATCCTGTCGATGAACTACTTCTATTTTAATAATATTTTCAAAATTTTGTTT
>JBBUAS010000036.1:0-2107 GCA_038058555.1 Patescibacteria group bacterium
CGACGCAACTTGGTCAAATCTTTATTTTTTAATTTATGCACATTGATGGACTCAAAAAAAACCGTGCCGTCGGTTGGCGCTTCTTCCGCCAAAATCATTTTGGTTAAAGTAGTCTTGCCGGCGCCGGAATGTCCGACGATAGAAACAAACTCCCCCGTCTCCACCGTAAAAGTCACATCATCAAGCGCTGTCGCATCCCGGTAAATTTTCGAAACATTGTTAAAATAAATCATCCTGCATCTATCTTATCACAAATTTCTTTCTGCCTCAATAAAAATATCCAAGTCGCCGTTTAAAACCGCATCCACATTGGATGTTTCGACATTGGTCCGGTGATCTTTGACCATTTTATACGGATGCAAGACATAAGAGCGGATTTGGCTCCCCCATTCTATCTCGGTGTTTTTGGTTAATTTCATGCTCTCTTCCACGCTCTTTTTTTCTTCTTCCGCTTTCTTGAAAATTTTGGCGCGAAGAATCGCCAAGGCTTGCTCGCGATTTTGTTCTTGGGAACGCTCCCCCGAGGCATGCACCGCAATCCCGGTCGGAAGATGAACTATCCGTACGGCCGTCTCCCTTTTATTCACATTCTGTCCGCCCGGACCGCCGGAACGGGCAAATTCTATTTTCAAATCTTCCGATTTAAGCGCCACATCACGCTCTTCCATTTTAGAAAACTTCGGCAAGACTTCCACCAAAGAAAAAGAAGTGTGCCGCAATTTTTTCGCATTAAAAGGCGAAATCCGCACCAGTCGATGCACCCCAGACTCATTTTTTAATATTCCATAAGGGCCTTCTTTGCCCGCCATAGCCTTGGCGAAGGCTGGGCCCATTATCTCCACCGAAATACTCCGATACCCGCCGTGGTCATTTTTATGCTCGTGAATAAAATGAATTTCCCAGCCTTTTTTCTTCGCATATTTTTCATACATACTAAAAAGCATGGCCGAAAAATCTTCCGCATCGTCTCCGCCCGCGCCGGAGATGATGGTGACGATAGCATTCCCTTTGTCGTATTTTCCGACACCTTCTTTCTTCTGCTTAAGTTCGGAAATTTGAGCAAGGACTCCCCTCGCTCTATTTTTGTCACTCCAAAAATCAGGGCCTTGCATCAGCGCTTCAAGTTTTTCTATTTCCCCGCCTACCTCGTTTTGCGAAGCATTGCGGGCAGGTTTTTCCAAATCATTCGCATCTTCCGGCATAATGCCAGTATAACAAATTTATTAAATTTTGAACAAAATAGGTGTTGGAGTATACTCTTGTTATGGAAATACACAGGCAAATAAATAAAGATTATGTCCATCATCAAAAATCCTCGCTGACGAATGTTTTGCGAGAAGTGTTTTTCGGCATGGAAGACGGGATGGTTTCCACTTTGGGTTCCATCACCGGCATTGCCATCGGGAGCAATAATCATTCCACGGTTATTTTGGCCGGAGTGGTTATCATTTCCGTCGAATCCATTTCCATGGGCATCGGCTCCTATCTTTCCAATCGTTCGCAAGAAGAAATGGAAGAAAGGAAAAGAAAAGAAGAAATGGAAGAATTAAAAAAATTTCCGGAAGAAGAAAAGGCGGAACTTTATCAGATATATTTGGAAGACGGCTGGTCGGAGAAGTTGGCCGGAGAAATGTCCGAGGAAGCTTCGAAAAATGAAAAACTGATTTTAAAAGAAATGGTCATGCATGAACTTAAAATCCCGGACGGCCAAGCGCCGATGTCGATGAAAGGCGGATTTTATATGTTCTTTGCTTATGTCTTGGGCGGGATTATTCCTCTGTTTGCCTATCTGATTTTGCCGATTAAAAATGCTGTTCCTGTGTCTATAGCAATAACTTTAGTTGGACTCTTTGCTTTGGGTATGGGTATTACAAAATTTACAAAACAGCCATTGATAAAATCAAGTCTGAAAGTGCTGGTGATGGGAGGAGTCGCGCTGGCCGTCGGACTCGCCGCCGGTATCTTGATAGGACGATAAAAATTGGAGCCGATGGACAGGATTGAACTGTCGACCCCCGCTTTACGAAAGCGGTGCTCTACCAACTGAGCTACATCGGCTTTCAAGGAACCAACTGAGTCCCGATGTTTACTTCGTAAAATCGGGATC
>JBBUAS010000037.1:0-4623 GCA_038058555.1 Patescibacteria group bacterium
GCTCATCGTCAGCCGGTCTTGGTGGGGAACCAAAGAGCATAAGTTATTCGAGAGTATTTCCGGGAGCATAGGGATTGTTCTGTCTACCAAATAAACCGAAGTTCCGCGTTCTCGCGCTTCAATATCCAAGGCGCTCCCAACTTTCACATAATGCGAAACATCCGCGATGTGGATGCCGATTTCAAATTCGTTACTATTTATTTCTTTAAGTGAAATTGCGTCATCGAAATCTTTCGCGTCGCTTGGGTCAATCGTGAAAGTTAAAGTTTTTCTGAAGTCTCTGCGCTTCGCGCATTCTTCTTTCCAGCCAGAGGCTGGTCCGCCTTTGGCGGAGATTCTTTTTGCTTCTTCTTCCACTTTTTGAGGAAGTTCCGAATCAAAACCTTTTTCCATCGCAATTGCGTGCATTTCGGTGTTATTGTCTCCCGGATACCCTAAAATTTTTACCACTTTTCCTTCCGGCGCTTTGCGGGGATCTTTCCAGGACACTATTTCTACGAAAATTTTTTGTCCAGCCTTAGCGTTGCTTAGAGCTTCTTTAGGAATCAAAATATCCGTATACATTTTCGTATCATCCGGTTTTAAGAAAAACATCTTGTGTTCCATTTCCAAAATTCCCGCAAAACCTATTTTGGCGCGTGAGATTATTTTTAACACTTCGGCTGTTTGACGATTTTTGCCTTTCGGATGTAGTATTATTTCTACTAAATCTCCATGGAGCGCGGTATTCAGATGTTTAAAATCAATTTCCGGATCTTGTCCTTTATTTTTTTCTACCCCAATAGCCACATATCCGGTGCCTTTTGAAGATATAGATATAATGCCTTCTGCTTTGTTTGTAAACTTTTTCATTCTCTTAAATATAGCATAAAAATTCCAGTTTGCTTTTTGGAGATCTTATGTTAGACTCACTCTATGTTAAAAATACGACTGCAGAGGATAGGGAGAAAGAATGATCCGTCGTTTCGGGCTGTTTTGACTGATTCGAAAAATAGCACCAAAAGCGGAAAGTTTTTAGAAATACTTGGTACTTACAATCCGAAAGCGGGGGAGAAGAACTTAATTGTTGATAGGATAAAATATTGGATGAGTCAAGGCGCGAAATGTTCCGACACGATGCATAATTTTTTAGTGCATGATAAAGTGATTGAAGGGAAAAAAATAAATGTTTTGCCGAAGAAGAAACCGACGCAAAAACGCAAGGAGTTGAAAATGAAAAAGTAATTCTGTATAATTATTGAAGCAGTCATTCGGTCGTATACTGCCAAACATTAGAAATATAAATTCTGAAACACTATGGAAGAAGCTGACAAGATTTTTCTGGAATACGTGGTGAAAGCTCTCGTTGATAATCCGAACGATGTGAAAATTGATCGGACAGTGGACGAAATGGGCGTGCTTATCTCGCTCACTGTCAATCCTGCCGATATGGGCAAGATTATCGGAAGAATGGGCAATACCGCCAAAGCGATCCGCACCTTGCTCCGCATCATCGGGATGAAGAATAACGCTCGCGTTAATCTGAAGATCAATGAACCGGAGGGCTCAATGAGACCGGAGAGACCAATGGGCTCTACTCAACCGATGCCCAGTGCTCCGACGATGAAGACCGTAGACCAAGCGATGGAAGATTTGAAAGGAATCTAAAAAAATCCCCCGAAAGGGGGATTTTTGATATAATACAAAAATGCGTTTTCATATCATTACCCGCCTTTGCTAAAGCTACGGACGGGCACAGCAATTTTTATGACAAGATTTCACATTATTACTATATTTCCGGAGATGTTTAGTTCATATTTTAATGAATCTATTTTAGGGCGGGCAATAAAGAATAAGAATATTTCAATAAAATTTTACAACCCAAGAGATTATGCTTGCCCGTCCGAAGCTTTTAAGCGAAGGAGGGTAAAAGGGAAAGACAATAAACCTTATCTTAAAGTTGATGACAAGCCTTATGGCGGGGGACCGGGTATGGTGATGCGGGCCGAACCGATACTGAAGGCGATAGAAGATGCCGTTAAAATCGCCTCATCGGCGATCCGCCGAAAAGGCGGAAAAACCCTAATCACAAATTTTATTCCAAGCGCAGAAAAATTTACTACTGTGTCAGCAAAAAAAATTTCTAAAAACTACACAGATGTTATTTTAATCTGTGGCAGATATGAAGGCATCGATGCCCGAGTAGAAAAAGTTATTAAAAATTGGAAATTAAAAATTGAAAATTTATCCATTGGGGACTATGTTTTAACCGGCGGGGAATTACCGGCGATGGTTTTAGTCGATTGCATTTCCCGCCAGATTCCGGGTGTTCTCGGCAAATATGAATCACTGGAAGAAGAGCGAGTATCTTCGAGCGAGGTTTACACCCGCCCGGAAGTTCTAAAATATAATGGGAAAAATTACAAAGTTTCCAAAATTTTACTCTCCGGAAATCACAAGCTTATTGAAGACTGGAAAAAAAAGATAAAAATAATCAATAAAAAAATAATATAGGCGCAAGATTTATCCTTAGTGAATAAGTAGTGAATGAAGGAAGTCTTCGTTCAAAGTTCAAAAGCAATAATCTTTGTATAAAAATTCTGCATATGCTATAATCTTATACACATGCAAAACGAGGAAAGTTATATCGAAAAATTAAAAGATTTTTTGGATTCTGATACCAAGGGGGCAAAAATAGCCACAGTTGCCTTGTGTGTTCTGGCCGTTGCCTCGATGCCAGCGCTCGTTTTTATAGCCGCCAGCATGGGCAACGCTGTCCAAGTTTTTAGACAATTCGAAAATTCGAGCAAATATTCGAAGAAGCAGATCAGGAGTTCTATGCAAAATCTTCACCGCCAAAAGCTCATCGAATATATAGCCGACAAAAACGGCAAGACCATAGTGAAAATTACCAAGAAAGGAGAATCACGACTAAGATCTTTTGCTATTGATTTAATTGAAATTAAAAAACCCAGGAAGTGGGATGGAAAATGGAGAGTTGTATTATTTGATATTCCTATGAGATTTGCCAAAGGAAGAGAATCCTTACGGTATCACTTGAAAGATTTAAGTTTTTTTCAATTTCAGAAATCTGTATGGGTTTACCCTTATCCTTGTGAAGATGAAATAATATTTATCGCTGATTTCTTTGGAGTAGGAAAGTGTGTAGAAATTTTTACTGTAGAAAATATTTTAAGAGATGAAAAATTAAAGAAACATTTTGGAATAAGTTAATCCTCCATGTTATTTTTTATCGTACTGAATAAGATTGAAGCATATGCTAGAAAGTTATACATTTTTATATGACAATTTATCATTGAGTGTAATCCCCAACACACATTTGACAAATAAATTCAAATAGAGTAGGGTATCCTTGATTCATTGATTGAGTATCGGATGCAATCTTTTGTTTGTATTATAAGACTTAATCATACCTAAATAAATTTTAAAGAAGCTAAAGAAAAGCATTTCTTCGTATGTTTTTCTTTCGTTTATTTTCTTTATTTGGACTCAATCAATATGCAAAAAGTAGCAGCGCGTCCAAAGAAGTATTTTTCAAGGTACAAGAAACCTTTAGTGGAATTTCCAAATTTAATAGAAGCTCAAGTGAAGAGTTTCAAATGGCTGGTCGAGACCGGCATTGGGGAAATCTTTAAAGAATTTTCTCCCATTCTCGATTACTCCAGTAAAAAATTCCAGCTGGAATTCCCCTCTTTTTCTTTAAGCGAATCAAAAAACGACGAAAATAATTCTAAAATAAACAAGCTCTCCTATCAGGGACAGCTCAAGGCGCGGGTAAAATTGACCAATAAAATTTTAGGAACTGTCAAAGAACAGGAAATTTTCATGTCCGAATTTCCTTTGATGACTTCGCATGGGACTTTTATTATCAACGGAGTGGAGCGCGTTATCGTGCCGCAGCTGGCGAGGTCTTTCGGAGTCTTCTTTACGGAATCTGAAAACAAGGGCCAAAAATATTTCGGCGCAAAAATTATTCCGGCGCGCGGAGTATGGATTGAAATAGAATCGGAAGCGGACGGCGGTATTTATATCAGAATAGATAAAAAAAGAAAATTTCCAGCCACAGCGCTTTTGCGGGCGCTCGGCTATGAAACAAATGAAATGATCCAAAAAGTATTTTCTTCCCAAGCTGGGCCAGCTTCGGGCTGGGGAGAAGAAACCATCAAGGCTTGTTTGGCGAAAGACGGATTAAAAAATTTAAATGACGCATATATTGAAATTTATAAGCGTCTCCGGGATGGCGATATGGCAACCGCGGATAATGCCAAAGAATTTATCAATTCTTTGTTTACCGCGGAACGTTACGATCTCTCCCCGGTTGGACGATTTAGATTTAATCAGCGTTTTGAAAAAGGAATGGATGAAGGAGAGATGACTCGTCGAACAATTTCCAAAGAAGATTTAGTTACTGTCATTTCTCACATTATTGTTTTGAATAACACTCCGGGAGCAAAAGCTGATGATATAGACCATTTGGGACAGAGACGCGTGCGTTTCGTCGGAGAAATACTTCAGCAAAAAGTGCGTACTGGTATGATGCAAATCAAAAGAAATATCCAAGACCGAATGTCTATTATCGACGTCGATACGGCCATGCCGATTCAAATCATCAATCAACGCCCG
>JBBUAS010000038.1:0-8103 GCA_038058555.1 Patescibacteria group bacterium
GAGACTTTTAATTAAGTTTCATTTATGCGGCAATTTAACAAATTTAAGGGGACAAGCTGGAAATATGCAAGACATTGAGTTGGATAATGAGCATAGCGAGGATCCAATAAAAAGACAAGCAAGTTCTTTAATCCGAAAAAGAGTTGGATTTGATATTGAGCCAAAGCTTGATGCCCTTCCTCGCAATATGAGGCCAGAAGACAGTGAATTACTTCTTGCAGATTATGTTAGTAAACTAGAAAAGCAACTTAAAGATAAAATTTAAAGTGGATTTGTAAAGGACTAGTTAAGACCGTCCTCGCTAGTGGATTGTTCAAGGAGGCATGTACACGCATATTTACGCTATAGCGTAAATATGCAATTTGTAGTATGATTTAATCATGACGCCATATTATAAAGGAATGAAAGTAAATCTTTTTGGTTTACCGATTTCAAAAAACGATCATCAAAGTCGCATAAAAAAAGAAAATCGAAAGAAAAAATTTTACCACACTGCTTTTTCTTCTCCGTTCAAAAAAGATTCGCCAAAGAATTTGATTTTAATGTATGATGTCATAGAAGAAAAAAAGAAGGAAAGAGATTGGTTTCGGCGGCAACTTAAAAATTTTGGCTACATCATGATTCAAAGGAGTGTGTGGGTTGGTCCTTCGCCTTTGCCAAAAGAATTCCTTGACTATGTTAAGACAATTGGCTTACAGAATTATTTAAAAACATTCAAATTAGCCGAAGCTTATACGGGGAAGGAGGGTGTATTTAAATAAAATTTCTCTTTTACATATTTACGCTATCGCGCATATAGGTACTTATGTGTCATGGAGAGTTTATGATACAATTTATTTATGTTTTTAAAAATTATTTTAAATTTTTTTGTTAGTCTTTTGGTGGGTTTTATTTTTGAATTTATTTATAGATCTTTAGAGGCAAAGAAATTAGTAAAACCAAGGTTCATAAATATTCAAATGTATGGCTTGGTGGGCATCTTTTTGGTGTTTATTTATTTTCTTGACATATCTCTAATTTTGAAACTGATTTTAATTTTTGTGGTTCCAGTTTTTATAGAATTTATAACCGGCTATTTATATTTTAAAATAAAAAAGATTCGTTTGTGGGATTACTCTAAAGAAGAATTTAATTTTATGGGTACCGTTTGTTTACGTTTTTCCTTAGTTTGGTTTATTGTTTCGGCTATTTATTATTATATATTTTTACCAAAAATATAAATTTAATAGGGGGCTTGCATTCTCTTTTTAAAATGCTACTATCTTAAACAATGTATTCAAAGAAAAACAAGTCAAACACCCCTCAAACTTACATTTTTAATATTCCCGTTTTTATTATTCAAACCCCTGTCGGGGTTATTTTTTTGTCTCAAACATATGTTTAGTATAGAGGGCATTATTGTGAATACGGATGGAGAGAAGAGAGGTCGAATTGAAATCGACCAAAAAAGTGGATTGATTACAAAAGTTGACGAAATAACAGGGATTGCGGATGTGATGCTCAAAGACGAATTAATTTTCCCTGGTTTTGTAGACCTGCACGTGCACGCGCGAGAATGTATGGACCACAGTCAGGATTATAAAGAAGACTTTCAAACAGCCGGAGAAGCGGCGATCAATGGCGGGGTCGTTGCCTTTGCCGAGATGCCAAATAACCCTGTGCCACCGGTTGATGACGCAAGTTATGCGGATAAAAATATTTTAGCTAAAAAGTCACCGGTAGAAGTAGTGTTATATGCGGGGATTGGAGAGAATACAAAACCGTTATCACAACCAGTGCCTTATAAAGTTTTTATGGGTCCTTCGGTTGGAGACTTATTTTTCCATTCGCTCGAGAAATTAGAAAAAGTTTTAACCCAATACCGCGGATGTTCCGTAAGTTTTCATTGTGAAGACCCGAAAATTTTAGAAGAAAATAAAAACAAAATTACCCACGAAAAACGCAGACCGCCTGAAGCAGAAATTTCGGCTATTGATTTCGCTTTACTAATGATTGAGAAATATAATTTACAAGGGAAAATTTGTCATTGTTCTACAGCAGGGGGAATAAACAAAATCGCAGAAGCAAAGAAACGAGGGATAAATGTAACGGTAGAAGTAACGCCACATCATTTATATTTTTATGAAACTATGTTGGGGGATAATAGAAAAAAGTTTCAAGTGAATCCGCCCGTTAGGCAAACAAAAGAAAATTGTCTCGCGCTTATTCAATTATTAAAAAACGGGGACATCGATTTTTTGGCCACTGACCATGCGCCTCACACTACAGAAGAAAAAGAAAAAGGAATGTCTGGACTTACTCACCTTGATACTTATGGTTTATTCACGACGTGGCTGATGAAAGAACATAAATTTACGGTGCAAGATATTATGCGAGTTTGCTCGCAAAATCCGGGGAATCTTATCAATAAGTTTTCAGCAGGCAAATACGGAGAGATAAAAGAAGGATACACGGGCTCACTGACAATTTTAGATATTGATAAACCAATCACAATTACCAAAGATATTTTGAAGACCAAATGCAAATGGTCGCCCTTTGAAGGAATTACATTTCCGGGCAGTGTTGTTATGACAATAATTAAAGGAAAGATTTATGATAAAAGATGACACAAAACCCCGACGCCCCAAAGGGTCGGGGCACCGACCGAAAGCGTCGATGTTAATATTGAAAGACGGTACCGAATACGAAGGCAAAAGTTTTGGGGCGGAATTATCAGTGGCCGGAGAAGTGGTTTTCGCGACCGGAATGGTGGGCTATCCGGAAGCGCTGACCGATCCGTCGTTTAGAGGGCAAATTTTAGTGATGACTTATCCGTTGATTGGAAATTACGGGGTACCGAAAAAAGAATTTTGGGAATCTGGAAAAATTCAAGTAGCCGGATTGATAGTTTGCAATTATATAAACACGCCGTCGCACCATGCCTCGCAAATGACACTCGGGGAATGGTTTAAAAAAGAAGGGATACCGCTTATAGAAATAAAAGATACCCGAGCCATTACCCAAAAATTGAGAAGCGAGGGAGTTAGTCTGGGGAAGATAATTTTGGATGATAAAAATATTCCATTTGAAGATCCGAATTTAAGAAATTTAGTGGCGGAAGTTTCAACCAAAGAAATTTTGTATTTTGGTAATGGTAAAAAAACTATCGTACTTTTAGACTGTGGAGTAAAACAGAATATTATTCGCAGGATTGTTGATCGAGGATTTAAGGTTGCGGTAGTGCCTTGGGATACGGATGTAACAAAACTTAATTTTTCATTTTCCGCGGTAGTGATTTCTAACGGTCCGGGGGATCCGCAAAAAATAAAAACTACCGTTGATCATATGAAAAAAATTATTGCTCAGAAAATTCCCGTTCTCGGTATTTGTTTAGGAAATCAAATTCTGGCGCTTGCTTTGGGCGGAAGCACTTATAAATTAAAATTCGGACATCGAAGCCAGAATCAGCCCGTAGTGGCAACAGGAACAAATAAGTGTTATTTAACAACCCAAAATCACGGCTTTGCAGTGGAAAAAATTCCCAAAGGATTTCGAGAATGGTTTTATAATGCCAACGATCATACCAATGAGGGAATTATTCATAAAAGTTTGCCGATAATGTCCGTGCAGTTTCATCCAGAAAGTTTTCCCGGACCACTGGACACTGATTGGGTGTTTGATTATTTCTTTTCCGCCATAGGCGGATCCGCCTTTGGCGGAAAAAATCATGAAAAATAATTTTAAAAAAATATTAATACTCGGAAGTGGCGCGCTGAAGATCGGCGAAGCGGGGGAATTTGATTATTCCGGAAGCCAGGCGATCAAAGCCCTGAAAGAAGAAAAAATAAAAGTGATTTTGGTTAATCCGAATATCGCTACTTTTCAAACTTCCAAAACTCTGGCCGATGAAGTTTATTTCTTGCCGGTAGACGATTACTTCGTGGAGAAAGTTATTAAGAAAGAGCGACCGGATGGTATTATGTTGTCTTTTGGTGGACAGACAGCGCTTAATTGTGGACTGGCGCTTTATAAAAAAGGCATATTAAAAAAATACAATATTAAGGTTCTCGGAACTCCGGTTTCGTCCATAGAATTAACCGAAGACAGAGAAAAATTTGCCAAACATCTGAGAAGCATCAATATTCCTATCCCGCCTTCCGGGAGCGCGACCAATTTAAAAGAAGCAAAAAAAATAGCTCGAGAAATCGGTTTTCCATTAATGGTGCGCGCCGCTTTTGCTTTGGGCGGACAGAAATCCGGCGTCGCTCACCACGAAAAAGAATTGGGAGAAATTGTGGTCGGTGCCCTTGCTGTTTCTCCGCAAGTTTTGATTGAAAAATATTTGCATCACTTTAAAGAAATTGAATATGAAGTGGTGCGCGACCGGTTCGGCAATACGGTGACGGTCTGCAATATGGAAAATCTGGATCCGCTCGGAATTCATACCGGAGATTCTATTGTGGTGGCGCCGAGCCAGACCTTAAACAACGAAGAATATCATCGATTGCGGGAGGCCAGCATAAAAATTGTTGAAAGTTTGAAAATAGTCGGTGAGTGCAATGTACAGTTTGCCTTGAACCCTTCCCCCCTGCGAAGGGGGGAAAAGAAGGGGGGTCTTGACTATTTCGTCATCGAAGTGAACGCCCGCTTATCTCGTTCCAGCGCTTTGGCCTCCAAAGCTACCGGCTATCCGCTTGCGTATGTCGCGGCTAAATTAGCTCTGGGAAAAAGCTTACTGGAAATCGAAAACAAGATTACCAAAGTGACCCAAAGTTTTTTTGAACCGGCGCTGGATTATGTGGTGATAAAAATACCGCGATGGGATTTGATAAAATTTGTCGGGGCCGCAGAGCATATCGGGAGTGCCATGAAATCAGTCGGAGAAGTGATGGCAATCGGACGGAGTTTCGAAGAAGCGCTCCAGAAAGCGGTGCGAATGTGTTCGGGCGAGGTTGAAAGTGTGACCGATAATGGTTTCTCCGCCAAAGGCGGATCCGCCTCTGGCGGAAAAAATGAATTAAGTTTTTTTCTCAACATCCCGACTCCGCGAAGAATCTTTGCGATTGCCGAGAGTCTTAAAAAAGGAGGAAGTGTTAAAGAGATTCATAAAATAACCGGAATTGATTTATGGTTTTTATTCAGAATCGAAAATATTGTAAAGATTGAGACCCGCCTACGCCCCCGCTACGCCAAGGCTATGCCGGGCGAGCAAGGCTACGGACGGGCAAGGAAAAATTTAGATAGAGAGATTTTATTAGAACTGAAACAAACAGGTTTTTCAGATAAAAAGATCGGTCATTTGTGCGGGAAAACAGAACTGCAAATTCGAAAATTGCGAAAAGATTTAGAAATTACGCCGTTTGTTTTTGCGATTGATACTTTGGCCGGAGAAGTGCCGGCTAAAACTAATTATTTATATTTGACTTATCACGGCGCCCATCATGACGTCTCTCCGCTCGGGGAGAAGGCCGTCGTTGTTTTAGGCAGTGGTCCGTATCACATCGGTTCGTCGGTTGAATTTGACTGGTCTTGTGTGCATGCTTCACTTGCCTTGAGACGCCATAAAAAACAAGCCATTATTATTAATTGCAATCCGGAAACTGTTTCCACCGATTATGACATGTCGGACCGCTTATATTTTGAAGACTTATCTTTTGAAACCGTGGCAGACATTTTTGAATTTGAAACTGCGGGCGGTCTGATAATTTCAGTCGGCGGACAAAGGCCGAATAATTTAGCGAAAAAACTTTCCTCTGCCGGTTTTCCTATTTTAGGCACCAAGGCGGAAAATATTGACCGGGCCGAGGACCGCAATGCTTTTTCCGCTCTGTTGGACAAGCTCGGAATTTTACAACCCGAATGGCAAAGTTTTATTTCCATGAAAGAAGCGGAAAAATTTGCGGAGATAGGGGGTTATCCGGTTTTAGTCCGCCCTTCTTATGTGCTTTCCGGAGCGGCCATGCGCGTGTGTTATAATAAAAAACAACTGCATAATTTCATAACCAAAGCGGCTGTGCTTTCTCCTCTGCATCCGATTACTATTTCTAAATATATTGAAAATGCCAAAGAGCTTGAATTTGACGGAGTGGCCCAAAAAGGGAAACTGATGATTTACGGCATTTCCGAACATGTGGAAAATGCCGGAGTCCATTCGGGGGATGCGACAATTGTCTATCCGACCCAGCGCGTCTATGCTTCAACAGAATTTCAATTACGCGAAATTTCTAAAAAAATCGCGCTGGAACTTTCGATTACCGGACCTTTCAATATTCAATTTTTAGTGAAAGACAACAAACCTTTTGTCATTGAAGTGAATTTGCGCGCCAGCCGCACTCTCCCGTTTTTATCCAAAGCGATGGACGCCAATTTTCCGGAAATAGCGGTGGATAGTTTTTTTGGGAAAGCCCGGCATCATAATTTCATTTATCCTCAGAGTGTCGTGGTGAAAAGCCCGCAGTTTTCTTTTTCCCGATTACTCGGGGCTGATCCGATTTTGCGAGTGGAGATGTCCTCGACCGGAGAAGCGGCTTGTTTCGGAAAAGATTATGACGAAGCGCTTCTGAAATCAATTTTAAGTACCAACAAATTTGATTTTAAAAATAAAAATGTCTTGCTATCTTTGGGCGGGGAACTGAATAAAGCTAAATTTTTGGAAACCGCCCATCTTTTGCTTTCTCTCGGATATAACATTTTTGCCACGGACACGACTGCTCTGTTTTTCAAAAAACACGGCGTAAAATGCGCAATCGTGCGCAAAGCTTTTGAACAAAAACCCAATGCTCTGGACATTATTGAAAGCAAAAAAGTGTCTTTTGTGGTAAATTTAAGCAGAGCGGAAACTGCGGTTTTGGGAGGAACGGAGGAAATAGGACAGGTAGTGACTGACGGTTTTCGCATCCGCCGGGCCGCCGTCGACAACCAAATTCCATTGTTCACCGATTTGCATCTGGCTCGCGCTTTTATTAAAGCGCTCGCCCATTATCCAGTCGAGAATTTAGAAATCAAGTCGTATCGGGAATATTTGGATTAAAAATTTATGGGTAATATTATTTCTACAAAACAATTTAAAAAAGAAGAAGTTGAGAAAATTTTGGCGCAGGCGGAATTGATGGAAAAAAGTCTGAAGAAGGGAAACGTCAAACAAATATTAAAAAATAAAATTGTCGCTTGTATTTTTTTTGAGCCATCGACCAGGACACGTCTTTCTTTTGAAACAGCGGCGCTTAAACTGGGCGCTCAGGTGATTTCCGCGGAAAACGCGATGGAAAATTCTTCCGCCCATAAGGGAGAAACCATTGAAGATACCACCAAAATTATTTGCTCGTATGCCGATCTGGTAGTCATCCGTCATCCGGTGGCGCATACTCCAGAAAAAATGGCGAAAGTCGCCACTAAGCCGATTATTAACGCCGGTGACGGGGCCAATGAACATCCAACTCAAGGATTGTTGGATTTGTATACTATCAAAAAAGAGCACGGCAGATTAAATAATTTAAATATCGGTTTTGGCGGAGATTTGTTAAACAGCCGGACACTTAAATCACTTGTCCCCCTCCTACGATTCTATAAAGGCAATAAATTTTATTTTCTTTCACCCACAGAACTTGAATTGCCGAGAGAATTTATCAAAGAGTTGAAAAATAACGAAATAGCTTTTGAAGAATTGCGAAGCTTGGAAGAAAAACTGGGGGAACTGGATGTGCTTTACATGACGCGAGTGCAGAAGGAACGTTTTGCCAATTTGAAAGATTATGAAAAAGTAAAAGATTTGTTTATTTTCAAAAAAGAACATCTCAAAAAAATAAAAAAAAATGCCATCATTATGCATCCACTCCCAAAAATAAATGAAATTGAACTGGAAGTCGATGCCGACCCCCGCGCCGCCTATTTTCGCCAAGCCCAAAACGGACTGTATATTCGCATGGCATTGCTTTGCTATTCTCTTGGACTCTAAATTGTGCAACATCCGATGTTGCACAATCTATAGATTCTCCAGGAACTGGAAGATTTTTTCGTTGAGGAGGACATTTTCGGCGTGCAGGCGGGCGCGGTCGGGGTCGGCGTCTTTATAGTGTTCCAAAATAGCGGCGACTTCTCTCGCCACTTGTTCTTCATCGGCGATTA
>JBBUAS010000039.1:0-10676 GCA_038058555.1 Patescibacteria group bacterium
GAGCCTGTTTCTTTCTTGGCTTTTTTTACTTCGTCATTTTTGTAAGTAATGGTAAGTCCCTCGCCCGCAACTTCGATTTTTTTCACCTCTCCCGCCGAAACGCTTTTCGCTAGATCGGAAATCGCCACTTCCGGAACCATTTGAGTGTCGCCGGACACCGCTAAATACAATGCGGTAATAAGCATAAAAAAAAGTACCGCGCCAGCCAGACTCCCGCTCCACTTCGCCGGCTTTTCTCCTTTTCTACCTTTATTCTGCAAGTTTTTTTGATTTAGAAAATTAAAATCCATTAGAAGATGATAGCATAAAAAAGAGGTAAAGAAAAGTAGGAAAAAAATAATAAAATTGTGTTAAGATTAAATTATGGCCAGTTATGCGGAAAACCGAAAAGCGCGATTCAACTATGAATTCTTGGAAAAATACGAAACAGGTATCGAACTTTTGGGTACGGAAGTAAAATCTATCCGCGGAGGGCAGATGTCGCTCGAAGGAGCTTTCGTCATTATTCGCGGGGGCGAAGCTTTTTTAATCAATGCAAATATTCCGCCCTATCAGCCTAAAAATTCTCCGAAGGATTATGACCCACTTCGCAACAGAAAACTTTTGCTGACTAAAAAAGAAATCGCCGAATTATCCGGAAGCGAGAAAAACAAGAGTTTGACAATCGTGCCAGTTTCAGTGTATAATAAAAACAGAAAAATCAAAGTAGAAATTGCTTTGGTGAAAGGCAAGAAAAAACTCGACAAACGAGAAACTATCAAAAAACGCGAAACAGACCGCGAAATAAGAAGAGAGTATAAGGAACATTGACAACACAGAAGTAAATTTTGCCCTTCGCCAAAACGGCTCAGGACAAATTTGCTTCGCAAATTTGGGGATGCAAGGCATAGACAGTTGGCCTATTGTTATCGATGCATACCGAGCATGAACATAACCTCGTAAAAATTTGTTCAATAGCTTAATTGCAAAATTAGCTTCTAAGGTGTTTGCAAAAATCTCTCCATACTTCGGTATGACTGATTTTTCTTACGCTTCGGTTTCCGCTTACGCGTAACCGATGTCTCTCTTATAGACTTCCGATATATAAGAGCAGGCATAATATTATCGGGATAAGGAAATGCCCGTTCGAACATTTTTCGAAAACTTAGAACTCGATTAAAAAATATTTGGCTCGTTTCTTAATTTTTTAATCTAAACAAAAAAGCGCGCTATGTATGTAGACGTCTTTACAAAAACCTTCTGCACCGGGGTTCGATTCCCCGCATCTCCACTTCTACGCTCTGCCTAGCAGAGCTTCGAAGTGCGCGCACTTTGAAGAAACAAAAAAACTGGATATTTTCCAGTTTTTTTGTTTTACAGAAGTGAGTCCTTCGAAGCTTTAGCGTAGTAGGACCAAACTTTGTTATAATGAAAATATATGTATTATGTTTATATACTAAAAAGCAAGAAAGATGGCTCATATTATAAAGGATTTACAGAAAACTTAAAGAAAAGAATATATGATCATAATCATAAATCTAATAAGTATTCATCAACGAAAGCTCCTTTTGAATTGGTTTGGTGTTGTGCCTTTCTAGAAAAACAAAAAGCTCTTGATTTTGAAAAATACATTAAGCAAGGTTCTGGTTTTGCTTTTGCTAAAAAAAGATTGATTTAAAATTAATACACTTCTTGCTGATAACATTTCTCGCAGTAGACAATTTCAGGGCGATTTGGTGCATAAGAAGTTTCAAATTCTACCTCGCACTTATCTGTGCTGTGAAAATGATTTTCTTTGTCGCACATACAGGTTCTATGCCAAAGTTTACGCGGGTTTCTTAATGCAAGTCTATCGTTGCGACGACAAGCAAAACATTTTTTAGGGATAGGAATACCCATCTTTCTATATAACATAAGTTCATCGGAAGTTATTTTAAATGCTGTAGTACAGTTTGTATATTTTATACGTTCGGTTTCATTAAACTGTGTCTCACACTTTATAATTTCATTAAGTATTGAATCATTTGTAGAATCGATTGTTTCGGGTATTTGGTTTGGAATAAGACTTGTTGGATAATTTCTGTCTGACCTTTCATACCATTTATATCCTTTTAAAAGTGCCTGCTCTTTTGTTAATGGAAAATACTCCTGCACGACCGATTCGTTGTAAGAAAAGGTAGAGATAGCTGTTGGAAAAAATTCACCCTATTCTTTTGTTTTTTTCATATGCTCTATAATTCTTTCTTTTAAGACAAGATAGTCGGTTTTAGAATATTGCTTATTAAAAATACAATACTTCTTTTTTATCATTGATACACAGCCAAACAAATTATCTGAATGAAATGTTAATTCAGAGTAATATACATCAGACCCATACCACTTTTTTGATACTGAAATATTGTTTTGTCCCCTTAAATTTGTTAAATTGCCGCATAAATGAAACTTAATTAAAAGTCTCATATGTTTCTGAACTTATGCACCAGAGCAATTTGTGATACTAGCTCCGTGATAATATTTGTTTGGAAGATTGATACGAAGTTCTCGCATTTTTTGCTTATTTTTCTCGATATTTTGCAAAGACATCTCCTTTGATTTAAATCTCTTGTCATATTCTTCCTTCGTTAACTGCTCATTAAACCAACAATAAGATTTGCTTCTTAAATTTACACAACCAAAACAATTACTACATCCACGTAAGTTACTGCCAAAATAACATTCATTGCAATCCACAGAAGTTTCCAGCCAAGCCGATTTGTAGCACTTTAAACAATCAAGGCACTCATATAATAGTTCCCCTTCATCAATAACCCAACAATCTACGCACTCTCGACTCTTTTGATACCAATTTCCATAGAAACAATACTCATTAAAACTACTAGCTTCAATAAAATAACAATTCTTATTGTCGTTCGCCTGATTTGTGTATTCAGAATTTACACTATTTTTATTTGTTAATGCAATACGAGGTACGGTAAAACGGTGTTCTTTAAATTGCTCAAAAAATGGCCGATTAAAGTCAAAATCCTTTCCAAAATCTAAAGTGTCCCATTTATCTGACCAATAACAGGGTTGGCAATATACTAGACCAGGATAATCTTTATTATAGATTGAAACCATACTCTCACCGCAAAGAGAGCAATTACGTTTATAAAAGTTCCATTCATTACGATTAGAAAGCCTTCTTTGATATCGACATTCTGGGCAAAAAGTCGGTGGTGGAACTTTTATCTTCTCATAGAACCCAAAATCCTCTGGCCCAATAATGAAATTCTTTTTACAGTTCTGGCATTGTTTAGTTTCTGATTCCATAAGCGGATTATACTATAATTTAGCTGATAATTTAAACTCATAAATAAGGTTATAAAAACAACTAATCATTATAATACCTGTCGAAATCTTCCTGTTCTTGTATTTCTTCTTCTTCCTCTTCTTCTAGTTCTATTTTTCGTTCGCTTTCCTGTTCGAGTTCTTGCTCTCTTTCCAGTTCTTGTTCTATTTTGAGTTCTTCTTCTTTTTCTTTTTCCAATTTTTCTTCTCGTTCTAACCTTAGTTCCAATTCCAATTCCTCTTCGAGTTTTCGTTGCAATTCGCGTTCCCGCTCTGCTTCTATTTCTTGGTCTTCTTTAGACTTTGAATATGGCATGATTTGCTTATATCTTATAATATACGATATTTAAAAACCTAGTCAATTTGACTTTCGGGTCCGAATACACTATTATCTTATAGTCAAAGGTTTTATCGGGCTCTACTTAATACAAATTGCGAGAAAGAATAAACAACCAAATACGAGCGAAAGAACTCCGAGTTCTAGATAGTGAAAACAAAAATCTTGGTATTTTAAGTATCAGGGATGCTCTCGAAATGGCGGAAAGTAAAGATTTGGATTTGATTGAAATAGGTCCGAATGCCAACCCTCCCCTTGCCAAGATAATGGACTTCGGTAAATACCAGTACGAGGCTAATAAGAAATTAAAAAAGGCCAAGGCGGGCGCTAGACCCACCGAAACCAAGTCCATTCAAATAAAAATAGGTACCGGAGACCACGATTTGGAATTAAAAGCGAAAACCGCTTCCAAGTGGCTCAAAGAAGGGCATCGGATTAAAGTGGAACTTTTCCTGGCTGGACGCGCGAAATATATGGATGAAAAATTTTTGCGAGAGCGTTTAGATCGAATCCTGCACTTAATCACCGAAGATTATAAAATATCCGACGCATATAAAAAAGGTCCGAAAGGTTTAACAACAACAATAGAAAGAAAATAGTCTACGAGCTTAACGCCACAAATATTATGAAAGGAATGAAAACAAATAAATCATATTCGAAAAGACTCAAGCTTACAAAAAAAGGAAAGCTGCTTTCCCGCAAGCCGGGTTTTAATCATTTCAACGCAAAACAGTCCAGAACTACCCAGCTGGCCGGCCGCAAGGGTCAGAATTTTATTATCAAAAATAAACCAAAAAGTCACTTGCTGCCTTTTTCAGCCTAAGGCTGATCCGCCTTTGGCGGAAATTAATAAAACACCATGACCAGAGTAAAAAAAGGAGTTCATGCATTAAAAAGAAGAAGAAGCGTCCTAAAGCAAACAAAAGGGATGCGCCATGGACGCAGCACCAAGGAGCGCCAGGCTAAGGAGGCGCTTCTGCATTCCGGAAATTATTCTTTCGCGCACCGCAAAGACAAGAAATCGCACAATCGAAAACTTTGGAATATTAAAATCAATGCCGGCGCCCGGGAGCTCGGTATGTCTTACTCCAAATTAATCGGCGCCCTGCACAAGAAAAATATAATGCTAGATAGAAAAATATTATCAGACTTCGCCGAGCATTATCCCTTAACTTTTGCTAAAGTTTTGGAAGCAGTAAAATAAAAATACTTTTCATTTTCAGGCCTTATATTCCGTTACTTTATCTTTTTTAATCAAAATAATCAGGTCTTCCAAAAGCTTCTTAGGATCGGAATTCGCAACTATTTTCGCGTTAGGACGATGACCTTTTTCTATGATTTCTTTTAATTCTGTATCTGTTTCCCAAGGTCCTTCAAAAATGCCGATGGGCTTTCCTTCTTCAAAAGCAACCGTAAACTCGTGAATCGTTCCAACTCGTCCGCAGCCGCAAATAACCGCGTCTGCCGAACGAGTGAGAAGAATGTCGCGTCCGGAATAACCAAAACCGGTATAGATAATCAAGTCCAAATAATCGAGCGGAAGCTTGTAAACCTCCACATGCTCGCGCTCCGAAGCGGCGGGAGAGATGCCGATAGAAGTTCCGCCTCCTTCTTTCGCTCCTATGGCTACCCACAACGGAAATCCGGTCGTCGCCCCGGTCACCAAAATTGCCCCCTGCCGTGCAATTTCTCGTCCAAGTTCTTTGGCTTTATCCAAGGCATCCACTCCGCAATAACCAGTCTCGGCCGCGCCGGAAACGCAAATTTTTATCTGACTATGTCCGTGCTTCTTTGGAAAATCCATTCTTTCATTATACACAACTTAACAAGATAATAAAACTGTATCTCCCAGCTTCGGTGCTAAAGCTTCAATTCCCAAATTATCTCTTAGTTTTTGCGCCAAAAACATTTCCGATTTCGGTTCGCCCATCACAACAAAAACTTTTTTGACTCTGTCCGCCATATCTTCTACGAAGTTTAACAAGCCATCCGAATCTTTGTGCCCGGAATATCCGGAAATTGTCACAATATGCGCTCGAACAGCCACATCTTCCCCGGTGATGTGAACTGTCTTTAACCCTTCCTGAATCAGGCGCCCCGGAGTGCCGACCGACTGATATCCGGTCAGAAGCAGGGTGTTGTTGGGATCCGGCAAATAGTGTCTCTCGTGATGCACGATCCGTCCTCCGGTCGACATTCCAGAGCCAGCAATCACGATTTTAGGATTGGGAACATTTCCAATCATGCGGGATTCTTCGGATTTCAGAGTATTCTGGAGGCCCGGAAAATCAAACAAGTATTTTCCCGGCGAGATTGCCTTCTGTGCGTTTTCATTAAAATAACTTTTATATTGTTTAAAAACATCCGTTAAGCGAATCGCCAGCGGAGAGTCAAAAAAAATAGGCATGACCGGAATACGATCATCTTCCAGAAGCGCATCCAGTTCAAAAAGCAATTCTTGCGAACGTTCCAAAGAAAAAGTGGGAATGACCAGCGTTCCTTTCCTTTTATGATTATCCTGAATGACCTCGGCCAAGAGCCTGCGGCGATCATCTCTGGATTCGTGATTTCGATCGCCATAGACGCTTTCCATTATCAAATAATCCGCATCCGTAATTTTTTCCGTATCCGGAAGCAAGGGCGAAGGGCTATTGCCCAGATCTCCGGTAAAAAGAATTTTTTTGCCATTATAAAGAAATTCAATCATCGCAGAACCCAAAATATGTCCGGCGTTCAAAAAACATACTTCCACATTTTCGGTAATTTTTATCTTCTCCCGATAGGAAAAGCCCTGCCAAAGAGAAAGCGCCAATTTTATATTCTCCGGGGTGTAAATTTTATCCAAATTCAAATCGGTATTTTTGCTCAAAATGTCCGCCGTGTCTTCCAGCATCGGACGAGCAAGTCCTTGGGTTGGTTCGGTGGAATAAATTTTTCCACGAAATCCTTCACTGATTAATTTCGGAATTCGGCCCAAATGATCCACATGTCCGTGAGTAACAAAAAGGATATCTATTTCTTTAGGATCATACAAGAAAGAATTCCAGTTAACATCGTCAATCACTTTTGCTCCCTGGGTAAGTCCGCAATCAATCAAAATTTTCTGGCCGTCAATTTCCAGAAGAAAATTAGCCCCAGTGACCGATCCCGTTCCCCCATAAAATGTTATTTTCGCGAGCGAGGAGTGCTGCGGATGAGTACTCTCATCCATAGCATCCGAGCGATCCGAAAACAAAGTATTCTTTATTTTTGCAGTTTTTTCCATGTATAAAGAATAGCACATAATCCACCCGATAAGTCAAAGAAAATATCTGAAAGGGTATCCAGAATATCGAAAGGGTTTTGAGCAAGAATATTATTAAATAAAATTTCAAAAATTTCCCAACTGATCCCGACAATAAAGACAAAAAGTAATATTTTAAAAACTGAATTCGGAGAGTTGCTTCGAGAAGGGAAAAGATAAAAGAAACTAAGCCCAATCCAAAATCCGCCGAGAAAATGCATTACTATATCAAACCACCAGATAGAAGAATACCAGTAAAAGGTGTTGGCTAAAAAATTTACGACCAGAATAAAAAAAATAAGGTAAATCAGAATTTTTGAAAGCTTTTTGTCGTCCATCCCAGTATTAAAGCATATTTTCAAGAAAAAATCCGCTATTGCGGAGTTCTTCTTAGGACTATTTCTGATGTATTACCATAGCTTATAGCTAAGTGGGTGTTAGACGTGCTGGACCAAGGCCCAATTCGATCGAAACTCCCATAAAATAGTGTTCTAGGTAATAATCGGAAATAACCCTACTTAAACTATACTCTCTTCTAAACTTCTTGCAACATGGACGAGTGTCTTTTTTTGTTTTGCAATTATTTATCTCCACTCTCGTATAAAATCTCGGGAATTTCTTTTTTCAGAATATCTTTCGCCCAATTTCTTACAAAATTACTGATTTCTTTTTTGGCAATTGGATCTTTGATTTGCAAAATCTTGGATTTTATTTTGGGTACGATTAAATCAATGTCAAATTTCCTGGAAAAAATTTTTATATATTGCTTAAAATAAGACAACTCAAGATAATCGGCAATCTTGGCCCCCTTTTTGTTTACTTGCCGGGCAATTTGCCACGCCATAAATGTCACCAAATAATGATGTTCAGCCCAAATTACTCATTTCATCTTGTTGAACACCAGACAAGGCGTATCCGTACTGCGGTTGGGAACGAGTTAATTCTATGAGCTTAAAAAGATTAGTAAGATGTTTCATGAGATAGCAAACTAAATGATTTATTTTTGCTTGTGAGATTTTCTTTTCTGGGTGAATTTTTCGTGGACTGTTTCGTAGTCAAAAAGTTCGCTTTCGGAAAACCAATGCGCAATTTCGATTTTCGCTTCTTCTGGATCGCCGGAAGCGTGAAGTAAATTCGGCAACCCGACATCTTCTTTATCCGCATGAGTAAAACTCATATGGGAATAATCTCCTCGAATAGTGCCGGGCAAAGCGCTTTTTGATTCCGTAGCTCCAACCATTCTTCGTACGAAAGAAACCGCTTCTATGCCTTCGAGCACCATGGCGATAACCGGGCCTTCGCTCATCATTTCGACGGTAATGTCAAAAATTTTCTGATTGTGGCGGGAAATCATTTTCCCGATAGTTTCGTAGTGATGATAATAATGGTCATAATCCGGCTTCAACATTTTCGCCCCGACAATCTTGAATCCGGCTTTTTCAAAGCGGGAAAGTATCTCCCCCACGATACCTCTTTGCACCGCATCCGGCTTAAAAATAACTAAGGTTCTTTCTTGTGAATTTGTCATAATATAACCATCTTAGCAAAATAAAAATACTTTTGCAAAATTTCTATCTCAAGTTCTTTTGTCTTATTTTTTGCTTTTTTTATAAGCCTTACTTCGATGGTCTATGTATCGAATGGTAATAATATTTCTATACCAATCTACTTGGTAAAAAATACGCCAATCACCCACTCGTAGTTTAAAATAATCTCGAAAATCTGCCGTCAGCACAGTTGGCAAAACTTCACTAAAATTACTTTCAAGCCAGTCGAGTTTATCGACAATACGTTTTTGAACTGATTTATCTAAAAGAGAAATATCTTTCTCTGCTTCGCTAGTAAATTCAACAGACCATTTGGGCATTGTTATAAATATTTTTTCTTAATTTGGTTAAGTGAGATAGTCTTATTATTTTTTGAAGAAAGAGACAATCTTTTTTTAGCTTTGGTGCTCAAAATAAGCCCAAGGTCAGGGTCATTAAAAACATCAAAAACCGCACTGGAAACAAAGGCTTTAATCTGATTATTCATTTTTTCAACCGCTAAAGTATTCATGTCAATATCTTAGCAAAATAAAAATACTTTTGCAAAATTTAAGAAAAATTCTGACTATTCCATTGATGTGTACCTCGCCATAATTTCGGCTTCCACTTCTTCGCGGTCGCGGCCGTATTTGACATAAGAAAGTTCTTTCAAGCTGTCTACAATATCGGGATTCCCTTTTTCGGGCGCGAGAGTGTGAAGATTGAATGGCTTGGTCGGCTGGCCACGGACCAGCATGCTCATATAGGCATTATAATTATCGAGCTTGGTAATATCATGCGCCGTGAATTGCGGTTTGAATTTCGGCTCCAAAAAGGTCGCATCTTCGGTGCCGACCCGAAAGACCGCCATTGAGCCGACGTTGCCGAAAACCGCATTTTTAATATTTTCTTCCAGCTGGGTGATATATTGATGCGCAATGTTGAGCGACAGCCGGTATTTGCGGGCTTCGGACAAAATAGAAGCAATCGAATCGGTTGTAACATTCTGAAACTCGTCAATATATAAATAAAAATCATTCATCGGCTTGCCGAACATATCCACCCGAGAGAGCGCCGCCATTTGAATTTTCCCGACCAGCACCAAACCGATTAAATTCGCATTAATGTCGCCCAGCCGGCCCTTGGAAAGATTCACCAAAAGAATTTTCTTCTCGTCCATAATTTTCCGGAAATTAAAGACGGAATGTTGCTGTAAAACTACGGGACGCATAATATCGTTACTGATGAAATTATCGAATTTTGATGAGATATAAGGCACGAAGTTTGCTAAGCTTTGGTCGCCGGTCGTCTGTTCGGCGGAAACCCAGAATTGTTTGATAATCGGATTTTTGCATTTGGCAAGTTTCATATCGCGAAATTCTTTATCACCTAAGACGCGAGTAATTTCGAGCAAAGTGGAGCCGGAATCCGGATCTTCCATCACCAAAAATGCGCTATTGCGGAAATACTGCTCGAACATCGCCCCGCCTCCGACTTTCATATCAAAAAGCTTGTTGAAAATTCCCATCATTTCATTCACCACGAAAGTTTTCTGTTCCGGATATTTGGTATCGTACTCAAGCATGTTTAATCCCATTGGACGAGGAGTGTAAGCCGGATCAAAATAAAGCACGTCATCAATGCGCTCTTTCGGAATACGGGATAAAATGGTCTGGATATCGGTGCCGTGCGGATCGATATAACAGCACCCGTCCCCGTTTTTGATATCTTGGGTAATCATATTAAGCATAATATTCGTCTTTCCGGTGCCAGTCTGGCCAATCACATAAAAATGTCTCATCCGGTCTTCGCGCGCCATATGAATTTCCGTGTCTTTCCCCCGATAGCTATTGACTCCCAGAATTATCCCCTCTTGCCCCATTTCGATCGGCGCCGGCGCAATTCCCGATTTGGCTTCTTTCAATTGAGGCTGGCTCCCAATTCCAACTGGAAAATGAAAAACAGAAGAAAGTTCTTTCAAATTCATGGGCAATATTTTATCGGAAGAAAAAGTGCGGTAAGAAAAATCGTGGAATAAATTTTTTAAATCGCTGCCGTGTACTTGCTCGAAGAAAAAAGAGTTGCTGGCTGCTTCGGAAAATTGATTGAAAGAAGATTCTATTTCTTTCAAAATTGCTTCAGCCCGCTCTTTGCTCTCCGCCGAAGCGATTACGCGAATATTCGCTTTCATAATAGTGCTTTTTATTTTATTGCCTATTTTCTC
>JBBUAS010000040.1:0-8710 GCA_038058555.1 Patescibacteria group bacterium
TCGGAATTTGTTAGAAAAGTCGCGGGCTGGACTTAAGGGATTTTTGATAAAGTTGTAAATATGTAGTTTGTTCGTAGCGCTGGGAGATCGTCTAATGGTAGGACTCCTCCCTTTGAAGGAGGCTATTTTGGTTCGAATCCAAATCTCCCAGCCCTGCGAAGAAATAAAATTAGGTGCTATCTCGCCGCTTTTTATTGTTTGGCTAGTTGAAAAATATAAACAGAGAAAGGTAATTAAGCTAAATCTATAAAATACCCTTATTTTAAGAAAATTCATATTTCTGCTATAATACCCCTATGAACGTCTTTATTTTTCACGGCACGGAGGGGCATCCGGAAGAGAACTGGTTTCCTTGGCTAAAAGAAAAACTTGAAACAAAAGGCATCAGGGTTTTTGTTCCGCAATTTCCTTCACCGTCAATAATGCCATCAAAAATATCAGAGTAGTTTGATATATTGAAAAGCTACGAACAATATATTGATGAAAATACTATTTTAATTGGGCATAGTTTAGGCGGTGTATTTGCTTTGAGGGTATTAGAACAACTCAAACATCCAGTCAGAACCGTTTTCTTTGTTGGCACTCCCATCGGAGTAAAACCTATAGCTAATTACGATCGAGACAGCAGTTTCAGCGGTTTTGATTTTGATTGGGAGAAAATAAAAAATAAAGCGGAGTATTTTGTAATTTTTCATTCCGACAATGACCCTTATGTGGGGTTAGAGAATGGGAAAGAACTTGCTAAAAACCTTGGAGTTGAGCTTTCTTTCGTACCTAATGCAGGGCATTTCAACAAGAAAGCAGGTTATGTTAAGTTTGATGAGTTGTGGAGTAAATTAGAGCCATTATTAAATAAATAAGTTATAATTATGGAAAATACTATGCCTCAAATAACTTACGAAGATTTTCAAAAGGTGGATATCCGGGTTGGGAAGATTGTTGAGGTTTTGGATTTTCCGGAAGCTCGGAAACCGGCTCATAAATTAAAAATTGATTTCGGACCGGAAATCGGAATCAAACAATCGAGTGTCCAAACGGTCGGAGCCCATACCAAAGAAGAATTGCTAAATTCGCTTGTCTGCTGTGTGGTAAATTTTCCATCGAAACAAATCGGTTCATTTTCCTCGGAAGTTTTAACTTTGGGCTTCAGGAACAATCAGGGCGATGGCTGGATGCTTATTGAACCGAAAAATAATTCTGTAGATCTGGGAAGCAAACTGGCATAGGTATGAAAAAATTTAATTTTTATGCTATTATTTTGAAATGGAGGGATTTAATCCCTTAAGAAAATTGCCGGAAATTTTTAAAAGAAAAGAGAAAGCCCAAAAATGTGCCCAAGAAATTGCCGCGGCCGGCCAACTCTGCCTTGATTTTCATAACATAAAACACTATGTTGGCTTTATTAGTGTATTTGTTTATTCTAATAAAGTTCCCACACAACAATGGTGGGTAAATATACGCCCTGTGCACTTTCCGGGAATAGATGCAAAAGTTTTTAATTTTGAGCATATTCGATTTATTAAATTTGAATATTGTGAAAAAGGAATTACACCTAGACATCTCTGGGACCCATCGACATACTTAACAATTAAAGACGTGGGATAGCGCGTAGTTAAATTTATGGATCAAAAAAATAAAAATTTAGACATTCTTCAGCATATCGAGAACCTACGGCACCTTGTATAAAAAACTGGATAAATAAATTCTTGATATGAAAATAGAAAAATGTTAAGATAAAAACATGAAAAATAAAACTAAAAAGAAGAACAATTATATGCCGAAAAACTTAGGACAGGGTTTGACTTTCGATGATATTTTGCTGGTGCCGAATTACAGCGAAGTTTTGCCGAAAAATGTCATTACCAAAACAAAGCTGACAAAAAATATAGATCTTCATATTCCTTTGATGTCTGCGGCTATGGATACCGTGACGGAATCAAAAATGGCGATCGCCATGGCGGAATTAGGAGGCATCGGCATCATTCATAAAAATCTTTCAATCGCCGATCAGGCGCAAGAAGTCGCGCGAGTCAAACGCTATGAATCCGGACGAATTGTCAATCCCATTACAATTCCTCTGGACGCGACCGTCGGAGATGTATTCGCTATTCAAAAAAAATATCATTTCGGCGGTTTCCCGGTTTTGGACAAAAATGGTTTCTTGGTGGGAATTGTCACTAATAGAGACCTTCGTTTTCAGAAAGATGTCTCCGTTCCGATCGAAAAAATAATGACGACGAAACTGATAACCGGCGGACCGAACACCACCATAGAGGAAGCTAATAATTTATTCAATCAGCATGCGATTGAGAAACTTCCGTTGGTTGATAAAAATAATAAATTGGTCGGAATGATTACCTATCGGGATATTGCCAAAAGCAAAGAATATCCGACTGCGACCAAAGATAATTTGGGCCGGCTGCGGGTCGGAGCGGCTGTCGGCGCCGGCGCGGATGTTTTAACCCAAGTGGAAGCTTTGGTGCAAAGCGATGTTGACGTGGTTTGCGTGGACACGGCTCATGGACACTCCAAAGGGGTGATTGATACTGTCAAAAAAATTCGCAGAGCATATCCGAAGCTCGATATTATCGCCGGCAATGTCGCGACGGGCGTAGCGGCGGAAGCTCTGATCAAGGCCGGAGCGAGCGCCATCAAAGTCGGCATCGGTCCCGGTTCAATCTGCACGACCCGCATTGTTTCCGGTGTCGGAGTTCCCCAGCTTTCGGCTGTTTTGTCCGTTTATCAAGTTTGTCAGAGTTTTAATATTCCGGTTATTGCAGACGGAGGCATCAAACATAGCGGGGATGTGGTGAAGGCGCTTGTTTTTGGCGCGGATGTGATTATGTCTGGCTCCATGTTTGCCGGCACGGATGAATCTCCCGGAGATACGATTGTCATCAACGACCAGAAATTCAAAAAATATCGGGGAATGGGCTCGCTCGGCGCAATGCAAAGAGGCTCCAAAGATCGCTATTTCCAAGACGATCAATATGATTTAACGAAATTAGTTCCGGAAGGTGTTTCCGGCCATGTCTCCTATAAAGGTGCGCTTTCCGAAATCATTCATCAATATGTCGGAGGACTGCGCGCGGGGATGGGCTACTTAGGAGCGGAAAATATTTCAAAATTGAGAGACGCTTCTTTTTACACCATTACTTCGGCTGGATTGCACGAAAGCCATGTGCATGATATTTTTATGGTCAGTCCCGCGCCGAATTATACTAAAAAATAATGCAAAAAAATCAAAATAAAATTACTCCGATTATCGGTATGCAATGGGGAGATGAGGGAAAGGGGAAAGGCGTGGCTCGAATTGCGTCAAGTTTGTCTCCCAAAGACTTAATCGTCCGGTTTCAGGGAGGAAACAATGCCGGACATACAATTTACCATAAAGGTATTCGCTATGTATTTCAATTAATACCCTCCGGAGTTTTCGGCCAAGCGCAAATCCATCTAGGGGCCGGAATGGTCATTAATCCCGGAGCATTATTAGCCGAGACAAAAAAAATTCCTAAGAATGTTTCTTTTTTGAAACGTATTTCTGTTTCGCCTCACGCCATTTTGACGATGCCGACCCATTTACTGCTTGATTCCATCTCCGAAAAAACCAAAGGCGGCAAAAAAATCGGTTCGACAGGGAAAGGCATCTCGCCGTCTTATACCGACCTTACTTTGCGTCGTGCTCTTCGAGTCGGAGACATTTTCTATTCTGATTTTAAAAAGAAATACGACCATTTATCCAAAGAACATCAAGAAACATTGTTGAATGTTTTTAAATATAAAGTTTCGGCTAAAGAATTAAAAGAAAATGAAAAGATATTTTTTGAAGGTATTAAATTTTTGCATTCGCTTCGAATTACAAACTCCGCAGAATTGGTGGCGAAAACTCTCTCAACAAGAGGAAAAGTAATTGCCGAAGGCGCACAAGGAACACTACTTGATGTCCGTTTCGGCAATTATCCTTTTGTCACTTCTTCGCATACGATTGCGAGCGGAATCGGTACCGGACTTGGAGTTCCTCCGTCCTTTATCGGGGGCGCTATTGGTCTTTTTAAAGCTTACACTTCGAGAGTCGGTGAAGGACCGTTCCCGACTGAGCTAGGCGGAGAACAATCAAGAATTTGGTGCCGGGATAAAAAAGTAGCGGATGAAAAAATAAAATTCCCGAATCCCGACCCGAACAGCAGAAACGAATTTGAGCAAGGAGTGGCGCTTCGTCATCTGGGAGGGGAAATAGGCGCCGTCACCGGGCGCTTGCGTCGCACCGGCTGGATGGATATTCCATTGATGAAATATGCAATCAAAATAAATAATGCAACGGAATTAATTCTCACGAAGCTGGATATTTTAAGCAGTTTCAAAAAAATAAAAGTTTGCACGCACTACATTATCAACGGTAAAAAAACGCAGGAAATTCCTTTTGACTTATCCCGTTCGCAAATAAAATGCGTCTATAAAAGTTTCCCGGTTTGGAAAGGGGAGTTGTCAGACTATGGCAAGAAGCTCCCAAAAGAAGCGCTTGATTATGTGAAATTTCTGGAGAAAATTTTAAGCGTCCCGATCATCTATGTCGGCACCGGCCCGGAAGAGCATCATTGCGTGGAAAGATATTGGAAATAAGATTATTTTCTTCTTTTTAATTCTGAAGTAGGACTTGCGTTGGTTTCTGCCATTAACCTTGCCAGACCTTTTTTGCCTTCGCGATCATATAGAATAGTTGTTACATTTGGAAAATCTTGTGGATTGATTTCATCAATAAATTCTTGTTTATCATCAATAAAGACAAATTCTATGCCTTTGTTTTCTTCTTGTTCACAGACTTTTGCGATAGTTGTTCTTTTTTCTCCCGGAACTAAAAAAATATGATGATCATGAAATAAATTACCCATACCACTATATTTGATTTTATCCCCTTGAAACTCTTCATCGCCATTGCTTACAATATAGCAATTATCTTTTTTTAATCTTTTTACTCCTTCAACTAAGGTAGTATTTAAAAATTTTGGGCATTCTTGCATTATTGCTTCGTAGGTCTCGGCTACAGTTTTTTTTATTTCAGGATAACGAGAGAAAAGTTCTTTTATAAATTTTTTTAATGAAAATTTTTTTGTACGGACTTCTTTATAATATGCTCTAGCTTTTTCTTCTGATACACCAGCTTCAGCAAGTATTTTAAACATATGTTCTTTAAATTGTGCCGTATTATTGAATAACACATCGTCAAAATCAAAAATATATTTCATTTGGTTTAAAATTTTAATTAATAATTTTTTTTAAACATCTAGCGAATTTTTCGGAATCGTGCCTGATAAAACCTCTGATATTCGGCGTTTTTTGATCTCCGATGATAGGTTCGGATATGACATGGGACAATAAGGCATCTCGAATAACTCTATTGTCTTTAAAATCATCTTCAATCAAGACCCCGTCACCTTCAGCCAATTTGTATCGTTCTATTTGTTCTTTAGAAGGCTTTTCCGTATTAACTAGAATTACATCTACAATTTTCCCAAGATATTTTTCGATGTCGTTCACGTAAGTGCTTACTTTCCAATGCGTGGTATGTCCCAATTTATTTGTAAGATTAATCGGTAAAATAATTTTTGCCTTGCTTTCTATTATTGCTTCCCTAAAACCATTCACGATAAGATTGGGAATAATTGAACAATAATAATTTCCCGGACCGAGAATAATATAATCCGCTTTTAATAATGCTACTCTGGCATTTTCATTCAGTTCTACATCATTTTTATAAAAAATATCTTTAATGCCGACATTTTGAATATTGGCATCTTGAATTTTACTTTCACCTTCAAAAATTTTTCCGTTTACTAAAGTTATAGAAAGTTCAGCTTTGTTCGTCGTCACAGGAATTACCCTTCCGTTAACTTTCAGAATTTCTGAAGCGATTTCCACTCCTTTGCCAAAATCATCGGTCACTTTTTCTAAAGCTACCAAGAAAATATTGCCAAAACTATGTCCCTTCAGAGCTCCTTCCTGAAAACGATAATTCATCAGTTCTCGCATAATATCGCTATGTTCGGAAAGCGCGACTAGGCACTGTCGAATATCGCCGGGAGGCAAAACGCCCAATTCGTCCCGTAGCACTCCTGTCGATCCGCCGTTGTCGGACATGCAAACAAGCGCAGTCAAAGAGACATCCGGCAGATTTTTCAATCCGGATAAAACCGTGTAGCTTCCGGTTCCTCCGCCAATGGTCACAATGTTTTTCATCAATTTGTTTTTTATGCTCATATATTATACTATATTTATATGATTTCAAGGATATATGTGGCGCCCAAAGAAAAAGCGAATTTTATAAATTCTTACTTGATTTCGCATAAGTTTTCTCAAGAGAAAATCCTGAAAATAGCCAAGGCTTTGACTAATCCTATTCTGGAAGAATTTTCTATAAATAAATTCCCAAAAGAAAGTCTTTTGAGGAAATTTACTTATGCGATTGAAATTGGTTTTCTACCGGGAGTAACGGATAATATCGCGCATACGGTCAAAGAAACGATTACAGACTTATTCCACATAAAAGGAAAGACTAATTTTGAAATTTATACTTCTAAAATTTTTTTAATTTCAAATTCAAATAATTTGGAAGAAGTAAAAAAAATAGCACTCTCTCTTTACAATCCTCTGATTGAGCGAGCTTATATCGCAAGTTTTAACGAAATCAAAAAAGCAAAAGGCTTGCCGTTGAAAACACCCGTTGTGATTTTAAAAAAAACTGCTCCGGTTATTAAAATTCCGCTCGCCAATGCTCAAAATGAAGAACTTGTCAAAATCGGCACAGAAGGGATTCTGGATCCGAACGGAAAAAGAAGAGGTCCGCTCGCCCTTGGTTTGGCGTCAATGAAAGTAATCCAAGAGCATTTTGCTAAACTAAAAAGAGATCCAACCGATATAGAAATAGAATCGCTGGCGCAAACCTGGTCTGAACATTGCAAGCACACGATTTTCGCCAATCCGATTGACGATATTCAAGACGGTCTTTATAAGACATACATTAAAGGCGCGACAAATTTAATCAGAAAAAATAAGGGTCAAAAAGATTTTTGCGTTTCCGTATTTTCGGACAACTCCGGTGGAATTATTTTTGATAAGGATAATTTAATAACTCATAAAGTGGAAACACACAACGCTCCTTCTTTTTTGGATCCATTCGGGGGTGCGATTACCGGCATTGTCGGAGTAAATCGCGATGCCATTGGTTTTGGCTTGGGTGCCAAGCCGGTGGCCAATACTTATGGATTTTGTTTTGGTGAACCGGAAGACACTCGACCGCTTTTTTTGGATAAAGACCAAAAACAGAAAATGCTTTTACCTAAAAGAATTATGGACGGAGTGATCAAAGGTATAAATGTCGGGGGAAATTGTTCCGGCATTCCGACTCTTTCCGGATTTATAAAATTTGACGACCGATATCGGGGAAGACCATTGGTTTTTGCCGGAACTGTCGGTTTAATTCCAAGAAAGATCGGCAATAAATTTTCTCACATTAAAAAAGCGCAAACGGGCGATTATATAGTGATAGTCGGTGGCAGAGTCGGACTGGATGGCATTCATGGAGCGACATTTTCTTCTGTGGCAACAGACTCCAATTCTCCGGCAACTGCAGTACAAATCGGAGATCCCATCACCCAAAAAAAATTAAGCGATGCCATAATCAAAGAAGCACGGGATTTGAATTTATATAATAGCATTACTGATAACGGCGCCGGAGGATTATCTTCTTCAGTTGCCGAAATGGCTAAAGAATGCAATGGAGCAAAAGTCATGCTCGAAAAAGTACCTTTAAAGTACCTCGGATTGCGTCCGTGGGAAATTTGGATTTCCGAATCGCAGGAGCGCATGACGCTCTCTGTCCCAAAAAATAAATGGAGAACATTTCAAAAATTAATGGAAAGTAGGGGAGTGGAAACAGTAATAATCGGGGAATTTACAAATTCCGGGAAAGCTATTGTGCAATGGAAAAGAAAGGTGATTATGGACATTGATATGGACTTTTTGCACAATGGTCTGCCGAAGCAACATCTCCACACTGAACCACCAACCTCACCTCTTCAGAACCTGAACGGCCCGACCCCTCTCCTTGTGAAGGAGAGGGGAGAAACTTACACCCATACTCTTGAAAAACTTCTTGCAGAAAAAAATATTTCAGGTTTTTCTTTTATCTCACAGCAATATGACCACGAAGTCCAAGCATCTTCCGTGTTAAAACCGCTTTCCGGGGCCGGACGCATCAATACCGAGGCGCAAGTTTTCAAACCGGTTTTAAATTCAAACAAGGGAGTTGTTTTATCTTCTAGCGCCTATCCTTCTTATGGAGATATTAGCACTTATCATATGGCTGCTTGCGCAATTGATACTGCCGTCCGAAATGCCATAGCTTGCGGTGGTACGCTTTCACACTTGGCTATTTTAGATAACTTCTGCTGGTGCTCGTCCCACGACAAAACACGCTTGGCACAGCTTGTAGAGGCCGTAAAAGCTTGCTACGACTATGCCGTGGGCTACGGCACGCCTTTTATTTCCGGCAAGGATAGTATGTTTAACGATTTTAAGGGCTATGATGAAAAGGGTAATTCCATAAAAATTTCTATACCTCCAACTTTACTTATCTCGGCAATCAGCGTAATGAAGGATTTGAATAAAACAATTTCGCCGGAATTTAAAAATGTGGGGGATGTAATTTATTTAT
>JBBUAS010000041.1:0-11306 GCA_038058555.1 Patescibacteria group bacterium
ATTTTTTAAAATAGACGATGACAGATCTAAATGAGAAATGCGCGGTTTTTGGAATTTTTGGAAATAACGGATCTTCGGTGCAAAAAACCGCCCGAGAAACATATTTTGGATTGTTTGCCCTGCAGCATCGCGGACAGGAACATTCGGGCATCGCCACGACTGACGGTGAAAAATTTTTCTTGCACAAAGATGCCGGTCTGGTGAGTCAAATTTATACCGAAGAGATCATCAAAGGACTTCCCGGTTTCGCCGCCATCGGCCACAATCGCTACTCTACCTCTTCCGGCAACCATGTTGATTATGCCCAGCCATTTCTTTATGACGACTCCCGCCACGGCGGACAGGTTTTTGTCTTCGGGCATAACGGCAATTTGCCGAGCGTAAAAATACTGGTTGATTTTTTAAAGAGCCGGAACGAAAAAACAGAAAACTGTTCCGATTCCCAGCTTATGACGGAAGCGATTGGAACATATATGAAAGAGGGGATGGCGCTACCGGACGCTGTCCAGGCAGCTTACCCCCTTTTTACCGGAGCTTTTTCTTGTGTTGCGCTGGGACTTGATACTTTGGTGGCTTTTCGAGACCCATGCGGCATTCGACCGCTTTGCTTGGGCAAAAAAGGAGACCAAACAATCGTCTGTTCGGAAACCTGCGCGCTTGATACGTTGCAAGCCGAATTTATCAGAGAAATTGAACCCGGAGAAATGATCATTGTCACAAAAAATGGCAACGAAAATAAAATTGAGAGCCGAAAATTAGCCGAGGCAATTCCAAAGTTGGACATTTTTGAATTTGTTTATTTTGCGAGATATGACAGCATCATGCTGAACAAGTCCGTGTATGAAGTAAGAAAAAATTTGGGCCGGATGCTGGCTCGGGAACATAAACTGGAGGTGGATATGATCATTCCCGTGCCGGAAACAGCCATCTCCGCCGCCATTGGCTATGCGGAAGAATCCGGTGTTCCGTTTGAAATGGGACTTTCTAAAAATCGTTATATCAATCGCACCTTCATTGAGCCCACTCAAGAGTTGCGCGCCGAAAAAGTCAGAATGAAATTATCCCCGCTTCGAAAAGTGATCGAAGGCAAAAAAATTGCGGTGATGGACGACTCGATTGTTCGCGGAACAACCAGCCGGCAAATCATAAAAATGCTCTTTGACGCCGGCGCGAAAGAAGTGCATTTTTTGGTAAGTTCGGCTCCAATTCGTTTTCCTGATTTTTACGGCATTGATACTCCCAATCAACATGAACTTATCGCTTCCCAAAAAACAATCGAGGAAATCTGCGAATTTTTGGGAGCTACTTCGCTTTCCTATTTATCCATTGACGGCATGGTGGCGGCGACCGGATTGCCCAAGACACGTTTTTCCCTTTCTTCTTTTGACGGCATTTACCCGATTCCAATTTTAGAACGGGCGAAAGAAATTAATTATGATGTTCCAAAAAAATAAATTGAGCAATAAAATAAAATTGATATTTTTAGTGCACGAAGGAAGTGCCCAAACTAATTTGAAAGCGGTAAAAGAAGCGATTGGGGCCGGCAAAATAAATGCTGAAATTTCTGCGATAGTTTCTGACAGCGGGTCTCTGCCAGAATTCGAAAAAATATTACCGGATTATATATGTCTCGCCGGTTGGAAAAAAATTATTCCAGAAGAATTAATCAAAAAATATAGAATATTGAATATCCATCCAGGCTTAATTCCAGACACCACGAAAGGAATTGTGCAAAATCCTGATGGTACAAATGCAGTTTGGAATAAAGGCAAATTTACTACGAAAGCAATACAAAATTTCTTTGACCAAAAAGCCACTTACGCCGGCTCTTCCATCCATTTTTTAACCTTAAATTTTGATTTCGGCCCGGTTTTGGGAAAAACTTTTGAAAAAATTGAAGACAATGACACCGTAGAGTCTTTATATAAAAGATTAAAAATAAAAGAAAATAAATTATACGTAGAAGTTTTAGAAAAATTATGCAAAAACTAAAAATTTTGATAATCGGGGCTGGAGGGGGACGAGAACATGCTTTAGGATGGAAAATAGCACAGTCGCCGAGAGCGGGGGAATTATTTTTTGCGAGGGGTAACGCTGGTACGGCAGAACTTGGCACTAATTTAGAAATCAAAGAAACAGAAGTTCTAAAACTGGTTGAATTTGCGAAAAAAAATCAGATTGATTTAACTTTGGCAGTATCCGATGACCCGCTTGCCTTGGGTGTGGTAGACGAATTTAGAAAAAATAGTTTACGAATTTGGGGTCCCACTAAAGCGGCTGCCCGGACAGAATGGTCCAAATCTTTCTCTAAAGATTTTATGCGCCGGCATAATTTACCGACTGCAAAATTTAAAACTTTTAATAACTTTGCAAAAGCTAAAGAATATGTCGTCCGGCAATTATTGCCGATTGTAATAAAAGCGGACGGTTTGGCTTTCGGTAAAGGAGTAATAATTTGCCAGACACAGAATGAGGCGATAGAAGCGCTCGATAATATAATGGTAAAAAAAATATTCGGTGATTCGGGAAAGGCAGTAGTAATAGAAGAATTTTTAACTGGTCCGGAAATTTCCATTCATGCTTTATCGGACGGAAAAAATTATAAAATATTTCCCACTTCGCAGGACCACAAAAGAGCGGGCGAAGGTGATACCGGGCCTAATACCGGAGGAGTAGGTGTGATTGGTCCGTTGCCATTCGTGAACAAAGAAATGCTGGATAAAATAGAAAAGGAAATTATTGCTCCGACCTTGAAAACGATGTCGGACGATGGCATTCCATTTGAGGGGATTTTATACCCGAGCTTGATGCTCACCAAAGAAGGACCGAAAATTATTGAATTCAATGCCCGTTTTGGTGACCCGGAATGTCAAGTTTATATGCGACTTTTAGATACTGATCTGCTTGATATTATAGACGCCTGCTTGAATCAAAAATTAGATCAGATAGAAATAAAATGGAAAGATTTATTTGCTTGCAATATAGCTCTTGCTTCCGGCGGTTATCCGGGAAATTATGAAAAAGAAAAAGAAATTTTTGGAGTTCCTCCCCTCCTTGTGGAGGAGGGGGCTGGGGGTGGTGACATTGTAATTTTCCACGCAGGAACCAAACAAAACGAAAACGGTAAGCTAGTCACCAATGGCGGGCGAGTACTGGGAGTAAGCGCTACAGGAAATTCTTTACAAGAAGCACTTGATAAAGCATATAAAGCAATCAAAAAAATCACTTTTGAAGGCATGCAATACCGCAAAGATATCGGCAAGAAAGCTCTTGCGTTAGGCCGTTTGCGTTAGGCAAGGCCTAACGCAAGCAATGGCATTGGCAAAATGGCGCTTTTGCTTTCAAAACAAAAATGATAGAATGAATTCATGTCAAAAAACCCAAAAGTAGGCATAGTGATGGGTTCGGATTCGGATTTGGAAATAATGGCCGAAGCGGCAAAAGTGTTGGAAGAATTTGGTATAGCTTATGAAATTAAAGTGGCTTCCGCGCACCGCAGTCCTGAATTGGCGCGGAAATACGCCACCACGGCAAAAACTCGCGGACTGAAAATAATTATCGCCGGCGCCGGAGGCGCGGCGCATTTAGCCGGAGTAACGGCTTCTCTGACTATTTTGCCGGTTATCGGCATTCCGATTAAAACGAAAAATATGGACGGACTCGATTCGCTTCTTTCCACGGTCAATATGCCTCCGGGCGTGCCGGTTGCCACTGTCGGCATTAATGCCGGAAAAAATGCCGGACTTCTGGCTCTCCAAATACTTGCAATCTCCAATAAAAATTTAGAAGAGAAATTAACGGCGCATAGGAAAAAAATGAGCGCAGAAGTAGAAGTGAAAGGGGAAAAACTTTTTAATCTTGGGTATAAAAAGTACCTAGAAAAATAAAATGACTAACCTTTATCTAAAATCAGGCGTCAATATAAAAAAGGGAAATGAAGTAGTGAAGCGGATTAAAAGCCATGTCGCCACTACTCACAATAAAGCAGTTTTAAAAAATATCGGAAGTTTCGGCGGACTTTTTGATCTTTCAGATATCGTAAAAAATTATAACAATCCTGTTTTAGTCCAAAGCATTGACGGAGTCGGCACGAAGCTTTCCGTCGCTAAAATGATGGGAAAATACGACACTGTCGGAGAAGATATGGTAAACCATTCCTGCAATGATATTCTCGCGATGGGTGCCCGGCCTTTGACATTTCTTGATTATGTCGCCAACGAAAAACTTGAGCCACAAGTTATGGAAGAGATAGTGAAGGGTATGGCTAAAGCTTGTAAAGAAGCAGGAGTGGCATTGATCGGCGGGGAAACAGCCGAAATGCCGGGAACCTATGCGAAAGGTGAACACGATATCGCCGGATGTATCACCGGAATCGTGGAAAAAGATAAAATAATTACGGGTGAACGAATTAAAAAAGGAGATATGATTTTAGGATTTCCGTCTTCCGGACTTCACACTAATGGCTTTTCTCTGGCGCGCAAATTGCTTTTTGAAAAAGCAAAACACACAGTTGAAAGTAAAGGTAAACTTTCCGGCACTACAGTGGGGGAGACTTTAATGAAAGTCCATGTAAATTATTGTAAGCCGGTTTTTGCGCTTTTAGATAATAGTGTTGATATAAGAGGCATCGCACATATTACCGGCGGTGGATTTATTGAAAATATTCCGCGCATACTTCCGGAGAGTCTTGATGCGGAGATAGAAAAGGCTTCTTGGCCGATGCTGCCAATTTTTTCTTATATGCAAAAAGTCGGTAAAGTATCAGAGCGTGAAATGTACAGCGTTTTTAATATGAGTATCGGAATGATAATCGTTGTTCCTGCCAACCAAAAAGATAAAATTGAATATTTACTGAAAGATCAAAAAGTTTTCTGGATCGGTAAAATTATCAAAGGTAAAGGAAAAGTAATTTTGAAATGAATATACTCAAAGAAACAAATTTTAAAAATTTAGGAGAAAAATATACCGGCAAAGTACGAGATGTTTACAATCAAAAAAATAAAATCATCTTGATTTCCACCGATCGATACTCGGCTTTTGACCGCAACCTGGCCTTGATCCCTTGCAAAGGACAGGTCTTGACGGAGGTTAGTAAATTTTGGTTTGAACATACTCGCGACATTGTGAAAAATCATGTTCTAGATTTTCCCGATCCGAATGTCGTGGTCGCAAAAAAATGCACGGTATTGCCGGTGGAAATGGTAGTGCGCGGCTATATTACCGGTGTCACCGGAACTTCTACTTGGACTTTATACCAAAAGGGCCAAAGAGATTTCGGCGATTTCGTTTTGCCGGAAGGAATGAAAAAAAATCAGAAATTAGATAAACCGGTCATAACTCCCACCACTAAACATGAAGCCCACGATCGGCCTTTGACCAGTAAAGTTATTTTGGAAGAAAAAATAATGGCGCCGGAAATTTGGCAAAAAGTTTCCGAGATCGCTTTGAAACTTTTTGCCCGCGGACAAGAACTCGCTCAAGAAAAGGGATTAATCTTAGTAGATACAAAATATGAGTTCGGGCTCGATGAAAATGGGGAAGTGATGCTCATAGACGAAATTCATACCCCGGACTCTTCCCGTTATTGGCAAGCGAATTCATATCAAGCAAGAATCGACCAAGGATTAGAACCGCAAAATTTTGATAAAGAATTTTTACGCTTATGGTTTAAAGAAAATTGTGATCCTTATAAAGACGAAAAATTGCCGGAAGCTCCGGCAGAGATGGTGGCGGAATTATCCCGAAGATACGTGCAAATCTGCGAGCAGATTACCGGCACTGTTTTTAAAATCGAACCGGACGATGTCGATATCGTGAAAAGAATAGAAAATAATCTTAAAAATTATCAAATACAATAATATGTCATTAAATTCAATCTCACCCATAGATGGACGCTATGAAAAATATACGAAGGATTTAGCTCGCTATTTCAGCGAGGCGGCCGGAATAAAATATAAAATTATCGTGGAAGGGGAGTATTTGATTGCTTTGAGCGAATTGGCAGGCACGAATTTAAGAAAATTATCTCCAAAAGAAAAAGAAACTATCAAGAGTTTGTACGATTTAAGCGAAGAAGACGCCGACATTATAAATCAAATTGAGCTAAAAGGCTATAAAAATATCAAGGCCACTAATCATGATTTTAAAGCGATAGAATATTATCTTAAAGAAAAACTCGGACAGACAAGCTTGAAAGATATTTTGGAATTTGTGCATTTCGGTTTGACCACTTGGGATGCGACCAATATCGCTTATGCTTTGATGATCAGCGAAGGTTTGCAAGAAGTATATCTGCCTGTTTTAGAAGAGGTGGTGGAAAAAATCAGCAAACTCGTGAAGGAAAATAAAAATATCCCGATGCTTGCGCGAACGCACGGACAGCCGGCTTCGCCCACCACTTTTGGCAAAGAATTTAAAATATTTGCAGAGAGGTTGAAATGTCAAATAAAACAACTTAAAAATCATAAACTTTCAGCGAAATTAAACGGCGCAACGGGAAATTATAATGCGTTAGTGGTCGCTTATCCTGACATTGATTGGATAAAATTCTCCGAAGATTTCATTAAAAAAATAGCCGATTTTAGAAAAGTAAACTTGGAAGTCAATTTGTTTACGACTCAGATAGAACCGTATGATAGTTATATTGAAGTGTTCGATACTTTGCGAAGGATTAATTTGATTATCATCGATTTCAACCAAGATTTATGGCGTTACATAAGCGACGATTGGATTAGCCAGAAACCAGTAGAAGGAGAGATAGGGTCTTCTACGATGCCGCATAAAATAAACCCGATTTTTGTCGAAAATAGCGAAGGAAATTTAGGAACAGCTAATGCGCTTTTTGAATTTTTCAGCCGGAAGCTTCCTATTTCTCGTTTGCAGAGAGATTTGTCTGATTCTACTGTTTTACGAAGCGTCGGCACAGCCTTCGGGCATAGTTTGATAGGTTTTAAATATCTGAATAATCAACTTGGCAGAATTGCGGTAAATAAAGAACGCGTGTTAGAAGATTTAAATAATCATCCGGAAGTGATTACTGAAGCTATTCAGACCATTCTTCGGCGCGAAGGCGTAGAAATGCCGTATGAAAAATTAAAAGACTTAACACGGGGTAAAAATATTTCACTTGCCGACATTCATAAATTTATTGATAATCTCGAGATTAGTGACAAAGTAAAAAAAGAGCTCAAAAAAATTACTCCAGAAAATTATACCGGCCTGGCCTCCAAGCTCGCCGGTCTTTGAAATGTTAAACACCGTTTGTATTTTCCAAATAAAGCGTGTAAGATAGGATTATGATCCTGCGGATTTTAGCCTCTGTTTTGCTTTTATTTTCGATACTTTTTATGCCTTTTTGGGTATCAATTGTCTTGGCTCTGGCCGGAATGATTTATTTTGTGGTTTTTTGGGAAGCAACTATTTTATTTCTTCTCTCTGATGTGCTTTATGGAATACCCGAACCTAGATTTTTTGATATGGTTTTTATCTCTTTTATTGTTTCGGCAACAGTTCTCTTTACAATAGAAACATCAAAAAAGAAATTAAAATTCTATGATTAGAAAAATGATCAGAGGAAACAAAATAAAAAACAAAAATCTTTTTGTCGAACCGGATGAAATTTTTCTGGACTCAAAAAATCTGCAAAATTTTGACCGCCAGCAATTTGAAGGACGCATCGAGAAGCCGATTCCCAAAAAGACTATATTTTTTACGGGCATTTTATTTGTAATTTTTGCCGGCATTTTTGGAATTCGGCTTATTTATCTTCAGGTCCAAAAAGGCGAAGCTTATTTCAAGCGGAGCCAAAATAATGTTTTGGAAAAAGCCATTATTTTTGCCGACCGGGGAATAATCTATGACCGCAATAAAATAGAGCTGGCCTGGAATAAAAAAGGGGATTTGGGAGCTGAACTTCCGAACGGGAATTCGACTCTTCCTATCCGCGCATATTTGTTGGCCGGATTTTCGCATTTGCTCGGTTATGTGAGTTATCCGACTCAGGACAAAGAAGGTAATTTTTGGCAAGGTGAATTTGTGGGAAAAGACGGATTGGAAAAAAAATACAATGACAAACTAAAAGGCGAAAACGGGTCAATAATAATAGAAACAGACGCTTTGGGAAAAATATATTCGGAAAACATTGTTAATACCCCCAAGCAGGGAGCTGATTTAATAACGACGATTGACGCCCGAATCCAAAAAGAATTATTCTTTCTTATCAAAAATTTGTCGGAAAACAAATCTTTTATGGGCGGAGCCGGAGTAGTAATGGACGCCAGAAACGGAGAAATCATCGTTTCCACGAGCTTTCCGGAGTATAATTCGGAAATCCTTTCACTTGGGAAAGATACCGAAAAAATCAACGGTTATTTGACAGACAAAAGAAAATTTTTTTTGGATAGGGACATCTCCGGACTTTATACTCCGGGGTCAATCGTCAAGCCGTTTTTTGCTTTAGGAGCGCTAAATGAGGGAGTCATTGATCCGTCTAAAAAAATTCTTTCCACCGGCTCAATTTCGATTCCGAACCCCTATTTTTCAGACCAAAAGACCGTTTTTAAAGACTGGAGAGTAAATGGCTGGACAAATATGGCAGAAGCTCTGGCTGTTTCTTCGGATATTTATTTTTATGAAATCGGGGGAGGATTTGAAGAACAAAAAGGATTGGGGATTGTCAACATCGGGAAATACGCGAAGCTTTTCGGTTTTGGAGAAAAAACCGGAATTGATTTGCCGGATGAAAAAGAGGGAATAATTCCGAGCCCCGAGTGGAAAATGATAAATTTCAAAGGCGATCCTTGGCGCATCGGGGATACTTATCACACCGCCATCGGACAATATGGCTTTCAAGTAACCCCTATGGAAATGGTGCGGGCGGTGGGAGCTATCGCCAACAGCGGAAAACTCTTAACTCCGCATTTAATATTGGGAGATATTGAAACAGAAAATAAATTTTCTGTTTTAAATCTAAAAAAGGAGTATTTTAACGTAATTCATGAGGGAATGAGAGGAGCAGTAACTTATGGCACGGCCGCAATGCTCAATGTACCGTATGTGCAAGTTGCCGCTAAAACCGGCACCGCTCAGCTTGGAGTGAAAAAAAACAAAGTAAATTCCTGGATCGTTGGTTTTTTCCCGTATCAAAACCCCAAATATGCCTTTGCCGTAATGATGGAATCAGGACCTTCTTCAAACAGCGTCGGGGCATCCTCTATTGTGCGGGAACTCCTGGACTGGATGTCTATTTATACTCCAGAATATTTTAAAACCTCTCCCTAGTATTATGTTGCGTGCTATGAGTTATGTGATACAATACTCTTATGCGAAAAACATGGATACTTTTATTTCTAGGAATTTGGGTGGCCGTCCTGCCGTTTTTGGGTTTTCCGTCTTCTTGGAAAGATTTCTTGTTTACCTTGACGGGTTTAGGACTTATTTGTTTTAGTTATATGTTGTATAAGGATTACAAAACAGAAGAAAAAGAAAAATCTTTTGATAATTTTAGGGAGAACAGTGATTTTGATGAAAATAAAAATAGCAGCCTAAATGAAATTGAAACAATAGAAGAAGAAATGTCGGAACACATAAAATTTTACAACCAAGACATATAAAGAATGGAAAAATTTTCTAAAACAAGACAATATGCGGCTACTGTTTTGCTCGTTGCCCTCTTTTTTATTTTAGGTGTTTATGTTGGAAACAACAATCGCCCGGAAATAGACAAAGTTTTAGGTATTTCCGGAAAAGAAACAGCGGTAGCCATCCAAACCGATTTTTCTCCATTTTGGAAAGTTTGGAACACTATCAACGAAAAATATCCAAGTGCCGGCAAAACAACCGATCAGGAAAGGGTTTATGGCGCCATTTCGGGCCTGATAGGATCATTAAACGACCCTTATAGCGTATTTTTTGCTCCGGACGAAGCTAAATCATTTGAAGACGAAATAGCCGGTAATTTTGACGGCATCGGCATGGAAGTCGGCATGAAAGATAAAGTGCTCACGGTTATCGCTCCGCTTAAAGACACTCCCGCTTACCGAGCCAATATTAAATCCGGCGATAAAATTATAAAAATTGATAAAATCGTCACTTCGGGTTTAAGCATCGAAGAGGCGATTAAATTAATCCGGGGACCCAAAGGAACAGCCGTTATTCTTACGATTTTCCGTGAAGGAAATAAGGAGCCGATAGAAATAAAAATCGTGCGGGACACTATCAACATTCCAACTTTGGATACGGAAATGAGAAATGACGGAATTTTTGTCATCAAACTTTATAGTTTTTCTGCTAATTCCGCCAGCCTTTTTCGCAATGCGATAAAACAATTCGTAGATTCCGGCAAAGACAAACTTCTGCTTGATTTGAGAGGGAACCCGGGCGGTTATTTGGACGCGGCTGTCGACATGGCAAGCTGGTTTTTGCCGGGCGGGAAAGTTATCGTGACGGAAGATTACGGCGAAAACAAAACATCAGAAATATTTAGAAGCCGGGGTTATGATATCTTTAACGATAAATTAAAATTCGTAATTTTAATAGACGGCGGTTCCGCTTCCGCTTCGGAAATTCTGGCCGGGGCGATACAGGATCATAAGCGCGCAAAATTGGTGGGAACTCAAAGTTTCGGCAAGGGCTCTGTTCAAGAAATCGTGGATGTCACTTCGGACACGATTTTAAAAATTACCGTCGCCAAATGGCTTACACCCAATGGAACTTCTATTTCGGATAAAGGCCTGACCCCGGACTATCCGGTGGAAATTACCCAAAAAGATCTGGATGCCAAAATTGATCCGCAAATGGATAAAGCTGTAGAAATTTTATCTCAATAAAATTTCTACAATATATAAAATATTTAAAAATTTAAAATGAAAGTAATATTTTTACAAGATGTGCCGAGAGTAGGGAAGAGGCACGATATAAAAGAAGTCAATGATGGTTATGCCGTGAATTTTTTATTGCCTAGAAAGTTAGCGGAGATGGCAACACCCAAGGCAATTGCAGAGTTGGAGAAAAGAATGAAAAATATCGCGATAGAGAAGGAAGTGCAGGAAGATCTTTTGATGAAAAATTTGGAGGAAATAAAAGGCAAGGTTGTCGTCATTAAAACGAAAGCCGATGAGAAGGGTCATTTATTCTCCGGTATAAAAAATAAAGAAATTGTGGAAGAAATGCATAAACAGCACCACGCCAACATTAGCGAAGAATTTATTGTTCTGGAAAAACCGATTAAAGAAGTAGGGGAGTTTGAAATCCCTATTTCCATCAAGGATAAAAAATCCTCATTTAAATTAGTGGTAGAGAAAATATAA
>JBBUAS010000042.1:0-8438 GCA_038058555.1 Patescibacteria group bacterium
TATTTCATTCAAGATAAGGGCGAGCTTGGCTTTTTTTTCCGCCTCAGTCCTGAATTCTTTTCTCAGGTCATCCTTGCTTTTACTTAAGTGCTTGAGATAGTCCTCAAATTTGAGACCCATTTGAGTAATATCGGATTCCATTCTGTACAAAATTTTGTCCAGCTCAATTTCCACCAGAATTTCCGGCAACTCCAGCGTGCTTTCGTCGATTATTTTCTCAACGATTTTTAACCGGGTTTTTTCTTTCTGCAAGTTTTCTTTTTCCAGTTTTATGTTTTCTTTCAGTTTCGCTTTAAAGTCAGCGATATCTTTAAAGGGTCCCAAAGCTTGCACAAAAGCGTCATTGAATTCCGGCAATTCTTCCTTTGTCTCGCTAGAGCTTTCTGTGGAGGCGGATTCTTTCGGTTCTTTGTGTTTATGGTCATGTGTTTCACTTTCCTTGTGCACATGCCCCTCCTTCGCCCCCGCTACGCCAAGGCTATGCCGGGCGAGCAAGGCTTCGGCGGACAAGTCCGCCATATGCTTTTTCGGCGCGCGGGATTTGCGGATATCCATAATGGTGTTATTTAGATCTTCTTCGGAGACTGTGATATTTTTTTCGGCATCTGTAATGTCTCCTGTTATTTTTTTAGCAACGCTCTTATAGTCGGGAAGTTTAATGACAGGCAAGATAGCAGTTTTTATTTTAAAACCAAGAGGATTCTTGCGGGCTAATTTAGTAATTGAGATTTCTGGTCGGCTGATGGCATCAATTTTCTCGTCTGCAATAACTTTAAGATAGTGCTCACTTAAAGCCATTTCCGCCATTTCTTCCAAAATGCGAATTTCCGGTATATTGGAAAGCAGAACACTCTCCGGGATTTTTCCTTTTCTAAAGCCATCTAACTTTAAATTTTCGCCGAGTTTTTTTAAGGCTTTGGTGAAATAAGTTTCGAATATTCCAGCATCCAATTCTCCTTCAATCTCCACTTCACTTTTTGGTAGTTTCTTAACCGATATTTTCATCCCATTAGAAATTTTAATTTATAATGTTTATTATTTTAACACCAGATAGATACCGCCAATAATAAGAATGATGATTATCACTATCAAGCCAACCAATGCTCCGTCTGGTTTTTTTTCTTCTGTTTCCATATTTATAATTTACGGCTTAACCTGTCTGTATTATATCAGAAAAGCTACCAAAAGTAAGGCAACGATGTTTAATATTTTTATCATTGGGTTGATGGCGGGACCGGCCGTGTCTTTGTAAGGGTCGCCGACGGTGTCGCCGGTCACGGCCGCTTTATGAGCCTCGCTTCCTTTTCCACCATGGCCGCCCTGTTCAATATGTTTTTTGGCATTATCCCAAGCGCCTCCGCCGGAAGTCATAGAAATTGCCACAAAGAGTCCGGTAATAATCGAACCGACGAGCAGTCCTCCTAGCACTACCAGACCTTTATCTTTTCCGAAAATTAAAATCACCAAAATAGGCGTCAGGACCGGGATAAGAGCCGGTGCGATCATTTGCTTGATGGCCGCGCCGGTGATAATGGAAACGGCCTTGGCATAATCCGGTTTTGCTTTTCCTTCCATGATTCCTTTTATCTCCCTGAATTGCCGGCGGATTTCTTCTACCACCTTGCCGGCTGTTTTGCCGACTGCTTCCAGGCAAAGGGCGCCGAAATAATACGGAAGCAGTCCTCCCAAAAAGAGACCGACGATTACATAGGGATTGCTTAAATCAAAAGTTATGGCCTGGCCCGCTTTGGCAATTTCTTCCGTGTAAGAGGCGAAAAGAACCAGGGCAGCCAAACCGGCCGAACCGATAGCGTAACCTTTCGTCACTGCCTTGGTGGTATTGCCGACCGCGTCAAGCGGATCGGTTACATTTCGGACAGATTCCGGAAGCTCCGCCATTTCCGCAATTCCTCCGGCATTATCAGTAATCGGACCATAAGCATCAATTGCCACGATAATTCCAGTCATTGAGAGCATCGACATAGCTGCTATCGCAATTCCGTAAAGTCCGCCATAATGATAACTTACTAAAATTCCCAAAACGATAGTGATGAGAGGCCAAGCGGTTGATTTCATGGAAATGGCTAAACCTTGAATGACATTGGTGCCATGACCGGAGACGGAAGCCAAAGCGATTGATTTTACGGGGGAGTACTTAGTAGAAGTAAAATATTCCGTAATAACGACGAGAGCTCCAGTGACAAAAAGACCAACGAGAGAACAAATGAATAAATCCATTACTGCATATCTTCCGTTTCCCGACATCAGCAATTTTGTGACAGGGTAAAAAGTTGCGGCAGCGATAATTCCAGATGCGATCAGTCCTTTATACAAAGCGCCCATAATGTTTACCCCGTCCTTGGCGGGGTTTTGAGACTTACTCAGGCGGACAAACCAGGTGCCGATAATTGAGGCAAAAATTGCCATGCCGCCGATGACCAGAGGGTAGATAATTGCGTTTTCAAAATTAACAAAAAGGAGCGAGCCCAAAAGCATAGTCGCTACCGAAGTAACGGCATATGTTTCAAAAAGGTCCGCCGCCATTCCGGCGCAGTCGCCGACATTGTCGCCGACATTGTCGGCAATCACGCCTGGATTTCTCGGGTCGTCTTCCGGAATTCCCGCTTCCAGTTTTCCAACCAAGTCCGCGCCGACATCGGCCGCTTTGGTAAAAATACCTCCGCCCAATCTGGCAAAGACTGAAATGAGCGAAGCGCCAAAACCGAGACCTACCAAGGCCGTGACATCTTTAGTGATGGCATAAAAAGCGGTGACACCCAAAAGAGCCAGACCTACCACTAAAAGTCCGGTGACAGTTCCGCCCTTGAAAGCCAGAGAAAGCGCATCTTTGATTCCGCTTCTGGCCGCTTCGGCGGTTCGAACATTGGCTCGAACCGATACATTCATACCGATATACCCCGCCAAAGCCGAAAAAATAGCTCCGACTAAAAATCCCAGAGCCATCGTCCAGCCGAGTTTCGGGACAAAACCGATAATCAGGAAAAGAAGTGCGGCAATCATTCCAATGGTTTTATATTGTTTATTTAAATAAGCCTGAGCGCCTTCTTGAATGGCTTTGGCGATTTCTTGCATCCGGGCATTCCCGGGACTTTTTTTCAAAATTGACTTGGCTAAAAACAAACCGTAAAGGATAGCAACCACCGAACTGACAATTGCAAACAATAAAAATTGATTCATGTTTTTTATTTTAATTTATAATAATTTATTTTTTCCCGACGCTTTCGGTCGGGACGCCGATTCCTTTAGGACGTCGGAGCTTCAACCTCAACTTTTTCTTCGTCTGCTTTGGCGATTTCCTTGCCGTCGCCTTTAATATCTATCCTCCATCCGGTGAGCTTGGCGGCCAGGCGCACATTTTGTCCGCCTTTGCCGATCGCGAGCGACAACTGATCATTGGCCACTTCGATTGTTGCCTTGTGTTCCTTTTCATCCAATTCTATAGCAATAACTTTAGCCGGAGAAATAGAATTAGAAACAAATTGTTTTGGATCTTCGGACCAGGGAATTATATCAATTTTTTCACCCGACAGCTCTCCGGTAACGGTATTGACCCGGGTACCCTTTTGTCCGACGCAAGAACCGACTGCGTCAATATGCTCGTCATGTGAAAACACCGCGATTTTAGAACGGGCGCCGGCTTCGCGGGCGATTGATTTTATTTCCACAATGCCGTTTTGGATTTCCGGCGCTTCCATGGCAAAAAGTCTTTCTATAAATTTCGGATGAGTGCGGGAAAGGCGCAAATTTATGCCCCGCGGGGTGTCTTCCACGCTATAGAGATAAGTCCGCAAACGCTGGCCTCTTTGCCAATACTCTCCGGGAATTTGTTCTTCGGCAGGCAAAATTCCGGTAGCCCGGTTAAAGTCAACATAAACATTGCCCCGCTCCACTTTCTGGACGACGCCGGAAATAATCTCTCCTTCCTTGGTGCCGTATTCGTCAATGATAGAGGTGCGTTCCGCTTCCCGGATTTTTTGAATGATGACCTGCTTGGCTGTCTGCGCGGCGATGCGCCCATAGTCTTCTTTTGATTCCAGCGGAAAAATAATTTCATCATTTAAGGCTACCCCTTTTTTTATTTTTTTTGCGTTCTCCAGAAGCATGTGATGCTCGACATTGAAATGCACGCGCTCGTCGTCCCCGTCTTTGACGGAATATTCCCCGCCGTGTTTTTCCGGTCTCGCATTGGAATCTTTTAGCCGGACCGGGTTTAAGATGGCGATACTTTCATCCACCACTATCTTCACTTGAAAGAATTCCGTCTTGCCATTTTCCAAATCAAACTTGGCCCGGATAATCTGCCCTTTTTTTCCGTAATCTTTTTTGTAAGCGGCGGCCATCGCTTGCTCGATGGCTTCCATTATTTTTTCTTTCGGAATTTTTCTTTCTTCTTCCAACTGCTCCAAGGCCGATTTGAATGTTTTTAGGTCTAACATTGATTTTGCGAAATCACGTCGCGCAATCGTCAAATTAGTGCGACGCTATTTTTATTTAATTTTAATAAAAAAGCCCTGTTCTGACAGGACTCGTATAATAGAAAGCATATCATAAGACATTTTTTAATGCAACAAAAAGTTCAATCTTGCGCAATTTTAGGAATAAACATTATGCACAGGTTATGCACTTTTGGACTTTATATTAGTTTTTCGGGGGTATAATAATAAAGATTGTCTTGTTCGTCGTCACGTCAACCGTTTTTTGCCCCGCGCTTTTCCAGGCGGGGTGTTAGGAGGGTCCATGAGCCGTTTTTTCTGGAGGATGGTGGGGGCGGCCATCGTGGCCACCCTCATCCTCACTGGGTGCGGAGGGGACAAAGGTCCCACCGCGCCAACCCCCGCACCGGCACCCGCGCCGGCAACGCCAATCCCGGCGCCCCCCCCGCCGGCGCCAACAGCATCTTTGTCAGGGTTATCGGACGGGGCGAAGACGTACGTTCTCGCCAACCTTGCCTCCGCGGGAGGCGCCATTCTTCGCTGGGCCGACAGGGCCCAGCTGAGGTTCTACATCGATCCACGGTTCGGGCTGACGGCAGGGCCAGCGGCCGTGGCTTTTTGGGCGCCAAGGTTGCCCAAGCTCTCGTTGTCGCTTGTGGCGTCTGCGTCGGACGCCAACTTCATTCTCGACATGGAGCCCCCTGCGGGGCTTTCCGCGACGGGATGCGGGAGAGAAGGGCCAGAAAAAATCGACAACTGGCTCATTCTCTCGGCCGTAGGGCACTATGCCTTCCTCTCGAAGGCGGAATGTGCTAAGCTCGAGAGCCAATATGCGTCGGCTCTCGGGCACGGAATCGGGCACGGAGTCGGACTTTGGATTCATACTCCCTCGGAAGAGGGGAAAGTAGATGTTATGGGGTACCCTGCGGGACCCCTGATCTCATTTCCTCTTCTTAAGGAAGTAGTCGCCTGGTGGTACGCTCAAACCCCAGGCGCCCGCGTTCAGTAGACGCGGGATATGGCGGAGGACTGCCACTCCGCTTCTTGTTCTTCGTTTTTCGTCCTATCTAGGGGCTGTTTGCGTCTTCAATACCCACGAAGACCATTCAGCCCCTTTCGCAATTTTATTTTATCCACACCTGCGCCCTATTTACATTTTTTTATGTTATAATTCCATTATGCAAAATAACTTTAAGTCAAAGTGTTCTCTTGCTGTCGTTTTTATTTTAATAATTATCGGTCTCTTTTATTTGCTCAATTCGAAAACTCCCTTTTTCAGCGCCGCTCCGACCAAAGTCTTTGCTCCGGAAAATTATCCTGCCGGCACCACTGTTTCCTTATACAAAAACACTCCGCCCGGTTTTCCGAGAGAAATAATTTCCGAAAACAAAGAACTTAATTACTCCGGTACCGTGCAGGCTCCGGACGGCGGAACCCAAATCACCGTCTCTTATATTTCGGATAAAAATATTCCCGAACTCGTTAAGATGTATAAAATTTCTTTGCCGAAAAACGGCTGGACAATTTCAGAAAGCGCTGTTGAAGATAAAGTGGCGACGATTTCGGCTTTTAAAACAATCGAAAGGCTAATTATTACCACTGCCACGGCAGAAGACAAAGGAACGATGGTAACTTTTCAATATGAGAAATAAAAAATTATGAATACTAATAAATTAAAATTTTTCAAATCATTTTTATCAATAGCTACCGGCTTGCTTATGGTTTTATCTTTTTTATTTGTTCGGCAAGTCCAAGCCTTGGCTCCGGCAGAGGATGCTCAGTGTCTTAGTTTGCTTCAGTTTCATCAAATTTGGCCGCCCCCAACAACGGTTAATTGTGATTTTTCTGAAACTGGAGGAGGAGGGTCGTCCGGCACCGATAATTCCACTGTAACCTTTTGGACTTTTCCTATTCCGTCAGTTCCTCTGGATTTTCCAGAAGTTCTCGATCCCGGCCAGGACTATACTTTTAGGGTATTTATGACCAATCCCGGCGATACCACTTGGTATAATGGATCTTTTTATCAATTGGTCCAAAAAAGCAATCTTTCTTTGTCACCTAATTATGGGCATATTTCAGAAATTCTTTATCCTTTCGGCGGAGTGCTTTCTTCAACTTTTACTTTAACCGCGCCCACGGAGCCGGGTAATTACACCTTGGAAATGCAAATGGTCCATAAAGCCGGAGCGCCGAAAATTTTTTCTTCCGATGTTACGCAGAGTTTTTATATCGTGAACGGCTCAATTTCATCCTCCGATACTTATTTTGGTCAAGTTGGGACGGTTAATTTTGTAGTACAGCCTGAAACCGGTCCTTGCGCTATAACTTCATTTACTGCCACTGATACTACACTACCTGAGAACAATACCGGCGCTACTTTAAGATTTTCTTTGAGCGATTCTTTTCCTTGGAATATTTCTTTAGTAAGAGGAACAAAACTGCCGGCTCCTTATTCCGGAACAGAAACAAGCGAAAGAATATCTTTAACTGGAAATTTAACTACAACGCAAACATATCGGTTGCATTGCGGTGACGCTATTAGAGATGTAACCGTGAGTGTCTCTCTTCCAGGTGGTGGAACACCGAACAACACTTGTCAGGACATAGATGCCAATAATTACGGCGGAACTCTTCCTTGTCAGTTTCCTATTGCAGCTGTTTGCGAAAATCCATTGGCAAGCAATAATGGCCAACCGCTTCCCTGCATTGTTCCAGCTAATAACGATATTTTAACCCCTACTATTACCGGTCCACGATGTTCCAATGGAAATTACGACGTGCAAATTTCTTGGCCGACGGTAAACAATAATATCAGAATATTTCTTAATACGGAATCCGATCATCCGGGCTGGGGTTTTGACAAAGTGTTGAATGGCAGTGGCGGCTCCACTCCGGCCCCGAATGGATTTACTCAAAGACTGCCTCCTGATAGCGGCGCGCCGCAAACTTTAATATTTCAACCGGGGATTCGCTATTCTAGTTTTATCCAGAACAATCGTCCCGGTTACGACCAAGATGGCCCGACAGTTTCTTGGGTTATAAACAGGTGCGCGCCTCCTGCTGCCTCAGCCACCGGAGTTTTAGATGCCGCTAACTGTAGTAGCATCGGGGGCTGGGCTTGGGATCCGGATTTCCCGAATGACCCGAGTCTAGTTTCTATTTATAAAGATAACACTCTATATGATACTATCGAAGCTTCCAATCTTAGGGGAGATTTACCCGGAAACCATAAACATAGTTTCACGGTCTCTACCCCCGAGGCTTGGAAAGACGGACAGGACCATACGATAAATGTTTATGCTCTGGATCTAAATGGTGACGGAAGACAAGAGCTGACTCGTTCTCCCAAAACGATAAATTGCCCCGTTACTCCGGCCCCCAATTTAACAGCTGGTCCTGTTTCTCCCGCTTTTGCCACCGTCAACACACCCGTTTCTTTTTCCGCGACGATTTCTAATGTCGGCGGGGCTTCGACCATAAGAAGTTTTGCCAATTTGTTTCAAATAGCTTCGGCTCCAAACGGAAGCGGTACGATTACCGACTATCCCACAAATCCGATGTCGGTTCTTGACAGAGGCAGAGATGCCGTAACCACAAAGTCGCTTTCTTTTAATGAAGTAAAAATATATTCTGTTCGAGTTTGCGCCGACAAAAGTTCTTCCGGTAGTTCCGGCGTCATCAACAATGAATCAAATCCGAATGACAACTGCGGTCCCTGGACGGATGTGACGGTGACGGGGGGATCCGATATTTGTCTCAACGGCGCAACTAATCCACCAACTTGTACCATTATCGACAACCCACCAAGATGTCTCAACGGCGCAACTAATCCGCCTCTTTGTACTATAGATATACCTCCGGATATCTGTCTCAACGGCGCGACCAATCCGCCTCTTTGTACCGTTGGCGGTCAACCCCCAAGATGTCTAAACGGCGCAACTAATCCACCAACTTGTACCATTATCGACAACCCACCAAGATGTC
>JBBUAS010000042.1:8538-10250 GCA_038058555.1 Patescibacteria group bacterium
TCAACGGCGCAACTAATCCACCTCTCTGCACCGTATTTAAAAAAGTGCCAGTCTATCAAGAAAACTAATCGAAAATTTTATTAGGGGTTGATAATATCAAGACGTGTAGTACAATTAATATCTATGGACAATAAAAAAAGTTTTCTAGTGTTGTTATTGGTTATAATCATTCTGATTACGGGTTGGTATGTGTTGGGTGTGAAAAAAATGGGATTGCTAATCACTCAAAACGAAAATAATCAAACAGAAAATAAAAAAAGTCCGGAAATGCCGAAGTTTGTTTTTGGCGTTGTTTCCAAAATAGAGGGGTCAACGGTGTTTGTCAAGATGGGCGCCGAAGAAAAAATTATTTTGACAAACGAAAAAATCATAGTAATACGCCAGATAAAAGACGGAGAAAGTTATAAGAATGTTTCCGCCACTTTTGATGATATAAAAATTTCACAAAAAATAGTCGTTTATTATAACCAAAATTTCGGCTCAGAATACACAGCCGAAAAAATTCAAATTCTTGATTTTTAAAAAATTATTTATGATAAACAAAATAACAAAAATAAGTTTATTATTTATCCTGATATACATAATTTTTTCTCCCCTGAAGGCAAATGCCTATGCGGAAGTTGAAATTAGAATCAGAGATATGCAAGGAAATCCATTGTCTTCTTATTGGGCTTTTGACTACCAACAAGGCGATTGGGGAGATTTTTCTGGCAATGGCAGTACTGGTTGGAATTGGTATTTGCCGGCGGGAGGATACAGGCCCTATGTGCCTGCCATAGGCGGGTATAATGGTCCTTTTTATGATCCCAGCGGAGATTATGTGTGGATAGGCAATGGCCATTATCAACTTTTTACTGTTCGTTTTGATCGTATTCCTTCTTGTTCTTACGCAGGTCCGGACGGAGACACTACTACTGCCACCTCCGGTTCTCGACGAACCTATGCTTACGGTGTATCGCGTAGCGCGATAGCTATGTATTTTCCAACTTGGTCTGGAGTTAGCGGTCAAGACGATCTTGTTTGGTATCCCGGTACCAATGCCGGAGGAGGAACTTGGTATGCCGATATAAACTTGGCCAATCATCCGGGATTAGGTGATATTATCGTTGTCACATATATGTATAATACCACTTGGAGTCCTACTTTTTGCGATACTTCTATTTTTACCAGAGTAGTTAACGGAGGCTGGAGTGGCTGGGGAAGTTGCAGCACTCCATGTGGAGGCGGAACCCAAACTCGCACTTGCACTAATCCATCTCCTGCCTATGGCGGCGCCGGCTGTTCCGGTCCCAGTTCTCAGTCTTGCAATACTCAAGCGTGCAATGCTTGTTATCCTGCCGCCAATCCTCCCGGCTACGGCTCCGCCTGCGCCTCTTCCGCCAACGCTTGCGGACAGACAAGATCGAATGGCACCATTCAATGCAACGGTTCCTGTTCTTCCACTCCGCCTCCGGTCAGTCCTGCCAATTACGGCAATTCTTGCACCGGCGCCACTTCAGCTCCAAACGCTTGCGGGCAAACTAATCCCGGAGGTCCCGGCTCTATCCAATGCAATGGCAGTTGTAGCGGAGCGACAGGTTCGACCCCCGCCAATCCTCCCGGCTACGGCTCCGCCTGCGCCTCTTCCGCCAACGCTTGCGGACAGACAAGATCGAATGGCACCATTCAATGCAACGGTTCCTGTTCTTCCACTCCGCCTCCGGTCAGTCCTG
>JBBUAS010000042.1:10350-28591 GCA_038058555.1 Patescibacteria group bacterium
ACGGTTCCTGTTCTTCCACTCCGCCTCCGGTCAGTCCTGCCAATTACGGCTCCGCCTGCGCCTCTTCCGCCAACGCTTGCGGACAGACAAGATCGAACGGCACCATTCAATGCAACGGTTCCTGTTCTTCCACTCCGCCTCCGGTCAGTCCTGCCAATTACGGCTCCGCTTGCACCTCTTCTCCCAACGCTTGCGGACAGAGGAATTCAGGCTCAATTCAGTGTAGTGGCGCCTGTTCTGCGTCAACACCATCCAACGCAAGTTGCACATATACTTTAACAATCAATAAAACAGGAAATGGTTTTGGCATAGTCTCGGGTGCCGGTACATATAACTATGGGAATACCGTTGCAGCGGGCGCCTCGGCAAATAATGGCTCGTTTTTTGCGGGTTGGGGTGGCGACTGTAATTCAAACGGACGGGTAACAATGAATGGCAACAAAACTTGCACAGCTACATTTACGGTGGTTACTGTATCTGTTTCTGCCACAACGCCCTACAATACAACTCCCAATACAAATATTTCTTTCTCATATATTCCAAGCACCAATACCGGATCAACAGAATGCAGGTTGCTAGATTATACCGGTCTTGGTTCTGGGGCCTTGACGTCTTATAGAGCAAGCAGTCCGATAGTATATCCCTCTCCAAATGGAGTCGGAGCATATAGTTATTATGTTCAGTGTCGAAATGTCGCATATCCGAGCGTTCTAGCAATTTCCAATCGGATTATTGTTAATACGGCCTGTGCTTCGGGTAGCGACTTTATCTCTGGATCTTGTCGGGTCAGGCCAAGAATTACGGCGACACAAACGGCAAACGGGACAATCTCGCCTGCAGGAACAAGCACTGTTTTATATGGTTCTAATGTAGCCTACACAATAACAGCTAATGGCGGCTATTATGTAGCCTCTCTGGTCGTTGACGGCTCTACAATAGCTGGCGCCAGTACGTATACTTTCTTCAATGCCACAGTTAATCATACGATTAGCCCAATATATGCGGTTAATACTTTTGCTGTTATCAATGCCAGTCCGATTACTATTACCACCGGAAAAACTTCCAAGCTGACTTGGTCTTCAAATGGAACGTCATGTACGGGCACAAACTTTAATACCGGAGGCGCAATATCCGGAAGTGTTTCGGTTGCCCCGAGGTCAACCACTACATATATAGTGACTTGTAATGGCGCTTCATTGACGGCGGGACAAGCGACGGCGAAGGTGACCGTCAAGAAAAAACCTGCATTTATTGAAAATTAACAAAAAACAAAAAAAATCCCCTCACATGCCGTAAGCATGTGAGGGGATTTTTCCGTGCTATACTATAGTAAATGCAAATCAACGAAGAACAGTTAAAGAAATTTATTTTGGAATCCGGACTGGTATCTAAAACGGATCTGGAAGTTGCGTTGCGAAAAGCTGAAACTAAGAAACAGAAAATTGGCAGTATTTTGCTTTCGGACGGGAAAATATCGGAAAATGATTTAAAGCGGATGGAGGCTTTTGTTTTAGGCATACCCTTTATCAGCCTGATTGATCAAAAAATTGATTTCTCCGTGCTTTCTCTCGTTCCTGAACCGATTGCGCGCAACTATAATATCGTTGCTTATAAAAAAAGTGAAAATGGTTTGGAAGTGGCCATGTTGGATGTTGACGACTTGCCGGTTATTGATTTTATCAAAAAACGCTCCGGCTTAAAAATCCTGCCTCGACTTACCGACACTTCCTCTATTCGATCTGTTCTCGTGCAATATCGGCAAAGCCTCAAAGCCGAGTTTCAAAATATTATCCAGAAAGAATCTAATTCATTCAGTGTTTCTTCTTCGGAAGACGGTGAAAAAACTACTGAAAAGTCCGAATTGGAATTGAAAGAAATGGCGGAAGATTTGCCGGTGGTGAAAATTGTTGACTCTTTGATTTTTCACGCAATTTTGCAAAATGCATCCGATATTCACATTGAGCCGGGAGAAAAAGAACTGACGGTACGCTATCGGATAGACGGCATATTGCACGATGCGATGATTCTGGATAAAAATGCCGGCAGCGGCATAACCGCTCGCATTAAAGTATTGTCCAATTTAAAACTTGACGAAAAAAGATTGCCTCAAGACGGCCGATTCAAAATAGAGCAGAATGGAGAAAAAATTTCTTTTCGGGTTTCCACCTTGCCGACTTTCTATGGCGAAAAAACAGTTATCAGAATCTTGAAAGAGAACGCGCACGGTTTTTCTTTGGAAACTCTTGGTTTTCATGGCGAAGGACTGGAGCTGATCCATAATTCTTTAAAATTAAAAACAGGAATGGTGCTGGCTACCGGTCCGACCGGAAGCGGAAAAACCACCACTCTTTATACCATGCTTGATATTTTAAACAGACCGGAAGTTAACATTTCTACCGTGGAAGACCCGATTGAATATCAGATGCCCCGAGTCAACCAGACTCAGGTTAAGCCGGAAATCGGTCTGACTTTTGCCAACGGACTTCGTTCGCTTTTGCGTCAGGACCCGGACATAATTATGGTCGGGGAAATCCGAGACAAAGAAACAGCCGGACTGGCTGTCAACGCTTCGCTCACCGGCCACTTGGTTCTCTCGACGATTCACACCAACTCCGCTGCCGGAGCGATACCGAGACTAATCGATATGGGAGTGGAGCCTTTTTTGATAACAGCCACGGTCAAAACAATTATTGCGCAGAGATTAATCCGCAGGCTTACGCCCAGCAAAGAAAAATATTTCTTGTCGTCTCCCGAAATACAAAATTTAAAAAAAATTGTTGATTTGGACAGAGTGCTTAATTTTTTGAAAGTTGAAAATATTGTACATCCAAAAGATACCTGGGATAAAATTCCCTTTTATAAACCAAAAAAAAGCAGCGAGTTTGAAGACGGCTACGGAGGACGTATCGGCATGCATGAAGTATTGAAAATCACGCCTACTATCAAAGAGCTGATTATTGGCGGTAATTCTCAGGATGAGATAGAAGCTCAGGCGAAAAAAGAGGGAATGATGACCATGATTGAAGATGGAGTTTTTCAAGCGGTGCTTGGGGTCTCCACCTTGGAAGAAGTTTTCAGGGTTGTTTCCGAGTAAGTAAGTTTCGTTTCACGATATGCTTTTTTCATACAGCGCAAAATCAAAGACCGGAGAAATAGGAGAGGGCGTATTGGAAGCCCCTGATCGCCTTACTCTTGCTCGCGACCTGAGGTCTCGGGGTTATATCCCTCTTTCGATTTCAGAAAAAAGCGGGAATTTTCTTGATAAATTGCCGATCATGGCTGAGATGTTTTCGAAAGTAAGCGTCGGAGAACAAATTGTTTTTACGAAAAATTTAAGCGGAATGATTCGGGCCGGTCTTTCGCTTTCGAGAGCCTTGTCGGTTTTAAAAAAACAGACAAAAAATCCCAAACTTGGCAAGATTTTAGACTCTCTTTCTGTTGATATAAACTCCGGCGCGACTTTCTCGATTGCTCTTTTAAAATTTCCCGCTGTTTTTTCGAAACTTTTTATATCGATGGTGCGCGCCGGCGAAGAGTCCGGCAATCTGGCGGGCGCGCTTTCCGATATCGGCTTGAATCTGGAAAAATCAAATTCTCTGACAAAAAAAATACATGGAGCGCTCATCTATCCGGGAGTGATTATGTCAGCTATGGTTGTCATCGGTGTTCTGATGTTTGCTTTTGTCGTACCGACCTTAGCCAACACTTTCAAAGAACTCGGTGTAACCTTGCCCCTCTCCACTCGCCTGCTCATTTTTTTTGGTAATTTTTTTTCCAATAACTTGATATTGACTTTTGTCATTATTCTTAGTCTGGGGCTGGGACTTTATCTGATTTTTCGCGCCAAAGCCATGGCTCAGTATATTGACTTTGCGGTTATTAAAATTCCGATTGTCGGCAACTTGGCGAAAGAACTGAATACCGCCCGCACCGCCCGCACGATCTCTTCGCTTTTGCTTTCGGGGGTTTCTATAATGCGAGCGGTGGAAATAACCGAAGATGTGGTGCAAAATATTTATTATAAAAAAGTTTTACAGGAAGCGAAAGAAGCGATAGAAAAAGGCGCGCCTTTTTCCCAGGCCTTTACGGCTCATCCGGATCTTTATCCCGTAATGATGTCGGAAATGATTCAGGTTGGAGAAGAAACCGGAAAATTGTCGGATATGTTGCTTCAAATCGCCTTGTTTTATGAAGAGGAAATTGAAAATAAAACCAAAAATCTCTCCACTATCATTGAGCCTGTGTTAATGATTATTATCGGCGCCGGCGTCGGATTTTTCGCCATTTCAATGATTTCACCGCTTTATTCGATTTTAGGGGAGATAAAATAAAATACTATGATAAATCGTCGTAAACAAGGAATAGCGGTGATGGAATTATTGGTTGTCATTGCGGTGCTCGGCCTTATATTTTTTATTGTCATTCCGCAATTTTCAAGAACCAGAGAATTGCAAGTACTTAAAAGCGGAGCGGGGGACATTCTGTCTTCCTTGGATAAAGCGCGCAGCCAAACACTTGCTTCCCTAAACTCTTCTCAATACGGAGTGCATTTCCAATCCGATAAAGTTATAATTTTTAAAGGTACGATTTTTTCCGCAGAAAATCCGGATAATGAAACAATAAACATTGTAGCGCCTGCCAATATTTCTGACGTTACCTTGTCCGGAGCAAGCGGGACATCCGGCGACGTTTACTTTAATCGTCTTTCCGGAATGCCGAACCAGATTGGCGCTATCACTATTTCCACCTTTTCTTTTTCAAAAATTATTACAATCTCTGCCACCGGAGCGGCCAGTATTAATTAAATTTTGATGGCAAAATATATTAAAAATAAAGGATTTATGATGGTTGAGATGTTGGTGGCTATTTCCATTATTGCCGTTTCGATTTTAGCGGCTACCATGGTCGCTCAAAAATCAATTTACGTTTCTCGCCAAGCTTTCCATGCAACTCAGGCGGCTTTTCTGCTGGAAGAAGGAGCGGAAACAGTTCGAATACTTCGGGACAACGCTTGGACCAACATTTCTTCGCTGACTCCCGGCGCGAATTATTATCCGATTTTTTCCGGCGGTACTTGGGTATTATCTGAAACGGCCAATGTTGTCGGTATTTTTACTCGCCAGGTGAGTGTTATGAATGTAAACCGCGATAATATTACTAAAGATATTTCCACGATAGGCACAGACGATCCGGGAACAAAGTTGGTCACTGTCACCGTATCTTGGATAGAAGGAGGCGCTACGGTGACCAAGACTTTGCAATTTTATATAATGAATATTTTTTCCCAATGAAAATTACCAAACTCACAATTAAAAATCATCAAAATGGTTATGCTGTCCTGGAACTTCTTTTTTATATGTCTCTTTTTTCCGTTCTTTCCCTGGTGGTAATCAGCGCGATGATCACAATGGCCAAATCGTTCAAGGAAACCGCGATCCAAGCTGAATTAGTGCAGAGCGGAACCATTATGGAAAGGATCTCGCGGGAAATCAGAGCCTCTTATGATATAAACTCCATCAGCGCAAGCAATTTGGTTCTTAATACCACAGACGACAGTGGGGCGAATAAAACAATCGAATTTTCACTTTTAGATTCCGATATTCGACTTTTAGAAAATGGTATTTTTACCGGCAATTTAAACACATCGAAAATAACGACCACCGATCTTTCTTTTGTTTCGATAGTCACTGCCGAAGGAAAAGCGGTTAAAATATTTTTTACAGTCCGGTCCGAGAATGACGCGTCGGGCCGCGCTCAAGATTTCTACAATACGGTTGTTTTAAGGGGGGGTTATCAATAATTATGAAAAATTTAAATTTCAAAAAAAATAAAAAGAAATACCTGCCTGCCGGCAGGCAGGGCGGCGCGGCGATGCTCATCTCCGTTGTTTTTTTTCTTTTCATTTCTCTGGCAATAATTTCCGGGCTGGTGTTGCCCACGGTTCGCGAATTCAAAAATACCGCGGTTGCCTTGAGCTCAAAGCAATCGTATTTTTTAGCCGAATCGGGAAGCGAAGATGCTTTGTATAGAATGTTGAACAATCTGGCGATTTCCGTGAACGAAACTATTGTATTGAATGCCAATGAAGCGACTACGACTATTACGGATATTGACAGCAGTACTAAACAAATCACCTCTCTGGGAGATGTGTCAGGTTATCAACGAAAAACAGGCTTGACGCTTTCCACCAGCGCCGGAGTGGCTTTTAATTACGGAATGCAAATCGGAAATGGCGGATTAATTATGTCTAATTCCGCGACCATAAACGGAAATGTATACGTCAATGGCGATATTACGGGTTCTAATAGCGCCAAAATAACAGGGACAGCGATAGCCGCCGACCGTACCGCGGAAATTGTTGATCAAATTAACGATACCGGTACGCCGACAAACATAATTCAATTTGGAAATGTTTCCGGGACGCAGGATGCTGCGCAAAGTCTTACCGTTGCTGTATCCGATACGGCCACGCAGGTTTCCGTGTATATTAAAAAAGTCGGTACTCCGAGTAACGCAACCGTGAGAATCACCGCCAATTCAAGCGGGAAGCCGGCCACCAGTTCTTTGGCTACCGGCACGCTTTTGGCTTCCAGCGTGACTGCTTCTTACGGCTGGGTAAATATTGTTTTATCTCCCAATGTGGTTCTTTCGACAGGAACGATTTATTGGTTGGTTATAGATGCGAGCGTTAATGCCTCAAATTATTATATTTGGGGAGCCAACAACGCCCAATATGCGAGTGGTTTGGGGAAATTAGGGCAATATGGAACAACAACTTGGAATGACACGAGTCCTTTGGGGCTGGATGCCTTTTTTAAAATTTATCTTGGAGGAATTAATTCCACTATCAGCGGAATGACCATCGGTCAGTTTGGCGCGGGGAATGCTTCGGCTCATATCGTCAATAATTCAACTATCGCCGGCAGTTTATATTGCCAAGTCGGCAGTGGAAATAACAAAAGTTGCGATACTTCGCAAGGAGATCCGGCGCCGCTTAATTTTCCTTTTTCCGACTCGCAGGTGCAGTTATGGAAAGATGGCGCGGTGGCCGGAGGAACCCAGACCGGAAATATCAATTTGTCGGGCAGCGATACGCTTACAATCGGCCCCAAAAAGATTGTCGGCAATTTGTATGTGAGCAATAACGGAATCTTAATAATTTCCGGAACACTTTGGGTTACCGGAAATATCGTTTTGTCGAATCAGGCGCAAGTCAAACTTTCTGGTTCTTACGGATCAGGAAGCGGGATGATTGTTTCTGACGGGACAGTTTCCACTTCTAATTCCGCTTCTTTCAGCGGTTCCGGCAGTAGCGGCAGTTATATTATGATGTTGACCACCTCCACTTCCTCTTCAGCCATCAATATCGCGAATAGCGCGGGGACGGTCATTTTGGTCGCTCCTTCCGGAACAATTACGTTTTCCAATACCGCCGGCGCCAAAGAGGCAATCGCTAAGACTATCAATATGTCAAACAGCGCAACGCTTACTTATGAATCCGGTTTGGCGAATGTTAATTTTTTAAGCGGTCCTTCGGGGTCATGGGAAATACAAAGCTGGAAAGAAAGTGAATAAAATATTTTTTTAAAATGTGATATAATTTATTTATGTCTAAGAAAATAATCATCGGCAATTGGAAAATGAATCCGCTTACTTTGAAAGAAGCGGAAAAATTATTTAATAACGTGACCAAGAATATTTCTAGCATCAAAAAAACAGAAGTCGTCATCTGTCCGCCGTTTATTTATTTGCCCTCCTTCGCTAAAGCTTCGGCGGGCAAGGAAAAATTAAAGAAAATAGTTCTGGGGGCGCAAGACGCTTTTTGGGGCGAAGTGGGCGCTTTTACCGGAGAAATTTCTCCTGAGATGCTTTACAATCTTGGCGTCAGATACGTTATTTTAGGTCATTCGGAAAGACGGGCCTTGGGAGAAAACAATAGTGATGTAAATAAAAAAATAAAATCTTCACTGGTGGCCGGACTTTGGCCGATCTTGTGCGTCGGAGAAAATGCGCGTGATGAAAAACATGATTATTTCAACTTGGTTAAAACACAATTGGAAGAATGTTTGGCTGGAATTTCCAAGAATTCGGTTTCAAAAATAATCATCGCCTATGAACCGATTTGGGCAATTTCCAGCACGGTCAATCGAAAAGACGCAACCTCGGCCGATTCTCAAGAGATGGCTATTTTTATTCGCAAAATTCTTTCCGATAAGTTTGGAAAAGAAGCGGCTCGAATGAGAGTTATTTATGGCGGTTCGGCAAATGAAAAAGATACGGAAGATTTTTTAAAAAATGGAGGAGTGGACGGCTTGCTCCCTGGCCGGGCTTCTTTAAATGCGGAAAAGTTTGTGGAAATTGTAAAAATATGCGAAGCATTAAGCAAATAAAAAACTTAAAAGGAAAAACTGCGCTTGTGCGAGTGGATTTTAATGTTCCCATAAAAAATAGGAAAGTGGAAGATGATTTTAGAATTCGAGCTGCTCTGCCTACAATTAATTTTTTACTTAAAAAAGACGCCAAATTGGTTTTAATCACGCATTTAGGAAAAGATGGCACAGACAATCTTGAGCCCGTGATAAAATGTTTTTTTGCGATTTCCAAAATAGACCCGAATCGGGTTGCGTTTTTTGATAACATCAGAAAATTTCCCGGGGAAATGAAAAATGATCCTGATTTTGCCAAAAAACTTTCGACAATGGGGGATATTTACGTGAACGACGCTTTTTCGGTTTCCCATCGAGAACATGCCTCGATAGTTCTTTTGCCGAAACTTTTGCCCGCCTATGCGGGATTTCAACTGGAAGAGGAAGTGAAAAATTTATCCCACGCTTTTAAAAAACCCGAGCACCCATTTTTGTTTATTTTAGGCGGAGCTAAATTTTCCACCAAAATGCCTTTGATTAAAAAATACCTGAAATTAGCTGACTATGTTTTTGTCGGCGGAGCCCTAGCTAATGATTTTTTAAAGGCTAAAGGATATGAGGTAGGGCAATCCCTGGTGAGTGATACGAATTATGGCATTGAAGCAATGTTGAAGAATAAAAAATTAATTTTACCCGAGGATGTTGTTGTAAAATCTGGAAATGAGTTAATAAATAAAAAAGCAAATGAAGTTCAAAAAAAAGAAATTGTTTTAGATATTGGAAATGAGGCAGTCAAAAATCTAGCCCGATTGATCGAAAAGTCCAAGCTCGTTCTTTGGAATGGACCATTGGGCAAATATGAAGATGGCGGCGCAAGGTCTACTAAAAAAATACTGAAACTAGTCGCAGTTGCAAAAGTTGAAAGTATTGTCGGCGGGGGAGATACCGTCGCTTTGATTTCCGAAATGAAAATGGAAAAAAAGTTTTCCTTCGTGTCTACCGGTGGCGGAGCTGCACTGGATTTTTTGGCTAACGGCACTCTTCCAGGCATCAAAATGCTTGGATAATTTTTTTTGCTACTTCGCTTGATTCTCCATCTTGATATTTTTTTGTTTGAAATTGAGGCAAATTATCTTTTAAATATCTCGGAATCAAATGAATGTGGAAATGCGGGACATCTTTACCGACAATGGAAACTTGGACATAGTCGCATTTTATTCCGTTTTTGATGGCGAGCATTAATTTTTTAGATAATTGGAAAATTTTTGCGATTACCTCATCTTCTGCCTCCTGCATCCAAACGATATGTTTTTTCGGAATGATTAAAAGATGGCCATCGGAAACCGGCTGAATATCCAAAAAAGACAAAAAATTCTCATCTTCGTAAACTTTACCGCAGGGTATTTCCTTTTTTACAATTTTACAAAAAATGCAATTGTTATTCATAACTTATATTATATGTTAAAATCAGGTTTATGGCGAATACGGAATTACTTTCAAAATTACTTGACAAAAGAGGGGTTAGGGGAGAGAAACAAATAGATATTTTTTTAAATCCCGATTATGAGCGGGATTTTCATGATCCATTTTTGATGAAAGATATGGAGCGTGCATGTGTGCGAATTTTTGAGGCGGTGGACAATAAAGAAAAAATAGTTATTTACGCGGACTATGATTGCGATGGAATCCCGGGCGCGGTTATTTTGACTGATTTGTTTAAATTGATAAATTATAAAAATTTCCAAATTTACATACCACAAAGAAATTCGGAAGGGTATGGTCTTAATCTTGAGGCGATAGAGCAATTTGAAAAAGAGGGGATCAAACTTTTAATTACTGTAGATTTAGGGGTTACCGCAGTAGCGGAAGTAGCTCAGGCGGAAGTGAATGGTATGGATGTGATAATTACCGATCACCACTTGCCCCGACCAGCTCTGGCGGGGTTTTCCTCCTTCGATCTGCCTCGCGCGTATGCGATTTTAAATCCGAAGGTGGATAATTATCCAGATAAAACATTATGCGGAGCGGGCATTGTTTTTAAACTTATCCAAGGTTTCATAAAAAAGTATGGCGAGTATTTCAAAGTAAAAAATGGCGCGGAAAAATGGATGCTGGATATGGCGGGTCTGGCGACCCTTTCGGACATGGTTCCGCTTCTCGGCGAAAATCGGGCGTTTGCCTATTTTGGGATGAAAGTGCTGAAAAAATCTCCGCGTCCGGGATTGCAGAAACTTCTGGCTAAAATGAACATTAACCAGAGACATCTTTCGGAAGACGATGTCGGCTTTATGGTAATTCCACGATTGAACGCTGCGTCGCGAATGGATGATCCAATGAGAGCTTATGAACTTCTGGCCACAAAGGATGAAATTGAAGCCGGCATGCTGGCGGATCATTTGTCAAAAATAAATGATGAAAGAAAAACCATTGTCACTAGCATTATGTGCGAGGTTAACAAAAAACTGAGAACATATGAACACAAAGAGGTGATAGTCATAGGCAACCCAAGTTGGCGGGTAGGAGTTTTAGGGCTGGTGGCCGGAAAAATATCGGATGAATACAAAAAACCTGTTTTTGTCTGGGGCAAAGACGAAAATGATTGTATCAAGGGCTCTTGCCGGAGCGATGGGTCGGTCTCGGTCGTGGAACTAATGACGGAAACTTGCGAATCTTTTTTGGAATTTGGCGGGCATGAGTTGGCTGGGGGATTTACCGCACATAACGAGAAAATTCATTTTCTGGAAGAAGCTTTATCGCTTTCTTTTAACAAAATACGAAAGAGCGGGAAAAGGTCTTTCCTTGAGGAGAAGCGTAGCGACGGGAAAGGAGAGACCTTGAGGAGCGATTCCATATTAAATCTTTCTGAAGTCAATATGAAAAATTGGCGGGAAATAGAAAAGCTCGCGCCTTTCGGATTGGGAAATTCTAAGCCGGTTTTTCTCTTTGAGGGCGTAAAAATAGAGAAAATAAAAAAATTCGGCAAAAATGGCTCCGGGGAACATCTGGAAATCACTTTCTCTGATAAAAATAAAAATAAAGCTGTAGCAATTTCTTTTTTCTCCAACCACGATTCTTTTGAAACACCCCTTTTGGAAAACAAAAAAGTTAATTTACTGGCCACTTTCGATTTATCCCGTTTCCGCGGTCGTGAAGAGCTAAGGTTAAGAATTGTTGATATACTATGACAGTGCAACATAAAATCACAATTTACACTGATGGAGCGGCGAAGGGGAATCCGGGGAAAGCCGGATGGGCCGCCGTCATTTTGCTTCCGCAAAATTATGGCGGCCAAGGGCGCGTCCAGGAAATAGGTGGCGGGGTAAAGCATGCGACTAATAATCAAATGGAATTAACGGCTGCCATAGAAGCTCTAAAATATCTAAATAAGTTACCCCTGAGGCAAGACCTCAGGGGTGGTGTGGAAATAGTTTCGGATTCAAAATATGTGATTTTGGGAATTACAGAGTGGATAGGGAATTGGCAGAAAAATAATTGGCGCAATGCCAATAAAAAACTAGTCTTGAACCGCGAACTTTGGGAAGAACTTTACGAACTCACCAAAAGCTTGAAACCTAAATGGACTTATGTCAAAGGTCACAATGAAAACAAATGGAACGAAAGAGCTGACGAAATTGCCACCAGTTTTGCCGAAGGTCTGCCGGTGGAACTTAAAAAATATCAAATAAATGCGGGATAGAGTTTTTTATATAATTTGTTTTGGATTTTTATTGGGAGTGCTTCTGCGCTCTTTTTTGGTGGTAGATTTATATCTAGTTATTTTACTTAGTTTTATATCTTTAGGAATATTCTTGTTTCATACTTTTATTTCTAAAAATAAATGGGGAGTTTTAGTTTCTATTTTTATTTTGGCATTTTCTTTTGGAATTTTCACATTTCATTTGGTGGATGTGCCCAATCCGGCTGTTTTTGAATCCCGAGTCGGGCAGAAAATCAGTTTATCAGGGGAAATTATCGATGAGCCGAGTATCAAAGAAAATAATCAGCAGTTAATAGTGGAAATACAAAATTTGGCTCCTCAAGGCCTTGCCTTGGACTCCCTTAAGGCAAGGCCTTTTCCCGCCAAAATTTTATTGTCTACCGGTTTGGAGAAAAATTATAAATACGGTGATGAAATAAATTTTTCTGGAAAATTGGAAAAGCCGGAGAATTTTATAACCGATCAGGGAAAAGAATTTGACTATGTGAATTATTTGCGCAAGGACGGGATTTTATATGTGATGGGTTATCCGAAAATTGAAATTGTCTCGCGCGGGCATGGCGATAAAATAAAAAGCACCCTATTTTTTATCAAAGAAAAATTTTTAGAAAAAATGAATTTTGCGATTTCCGAACCCGAAAATTTATTAATGGGCGGATTAATTTTAGGCGAAAAATCATCTTTTGGGCGAGAATTACGACAGAGCTTTGTGGATACTGGGACAATCCATATTGTGGCGCTTTCCGGATACAATATTACAATTGTCGCCGAGTGGTTTATGAAGTTATTTGCTTTTTTACCCAAAAATCTTGGTATCGGAATGGGGATTCTGGCAATTTTATTTTTTATTTTAATGACCGGAGGAAGTTCCACGGCCATTCGGGCGGGAATCATGGCGACTTTAGCGCTGGTGGCTCGCGCGACTGGGCGCAACTATGATGTTGCGCGAGCGCTTCTCTTGGCGGGGGTCTTGATGATAATTTTCAATCCATTTTTGTTGGTCTACGATGTTTCTTTTCAGCTTTCCATGCTGGCGACCGTGGCGGTGATATTTCTGGCGCCCAGGATTGAGAAATATTTTTTGTGGGTACCGAAATTTTTTGAATTGCGAGATATCGTGTCTGTGACTTGCGCGGCGTATATTTTTGTTTTTCCTTTTATTCTTTACAAAATGGGAAATTTTTCACTGGTGGCTCTGCCGGCAAATATTTTAATTTTGCCTTTTATTCCTTTTACCATGGGACTCGGTTTTATAACTGGATTTGTCGGACTTATTTATTATGTGTTGGCTGTGCCGCTTGGCTATATCTCTTATTTGTTTTTGCATTACGAACTCGGAGTGATCAGCTTTTTTTCTGATTTGCCATTGGCCGCTTTTTCTTTTCCCGATTTTCCGTTTCTTCTCACCTTAGTTATCTACGCCTATTTTATTTATAGACTTTTCGGCCGGAATATTAAAAGTTTTTTTACTGAACTTTTCTAAAATTTTCTTCTATCACTTCCCCCGCCGACGCCAAGGCTTTGGCGGGCAGGCAGTTTAGGATATGGCTTCAATAAAGTTTTGTTCAATAATTTCCCAGTTTAAGTTTTGGAAGAATGCCTCCACATATTTTTTCTTTTCGGAAGTCGGATAGTCATAAACAAAAGCGTGTTCCCACATATCAAGGCCGAGAACCCACTCTACTCCATTTAGCTGACCCAGATGCTGTTCGTCAATCCAGATGTGTACAAGTTGTTCTGTTTGCTTATCGTAGCCCAAGACTGCCCAGCCAATACCTCGGGTCATGGCTAATGTTTTAAAATTTTCAAGCCAAGTTTCAAAAGGCATTTGCTTCTCGATGGCTATTTTTAGTTTGGAATTTTCAGGTAATGGTTTTGTGCCACCTTCAAGCATTTTAAAATAATATTCATGATTTCGCATACCATTAAATTCAAAACTGAATCTGCGTTGAATTTCGCTTACGACATAGGGGGCAAAGGTATCTTCCTTTGCATAGCCCTGGTATTCAGGAATTTTCTCTAGAATAAGATTTGCATTTTTTACGTAGCCCGAGTAAAGCTTCAGGTGCTCTTCAATGTTTTTGGCTGAAATTCCTTTTAATGCTCCGATATTAAATTTTATTTCTTCGAATTTCATCTGTGCTAGTATTATAGCATGTTTGAACAGCAGGAAACAGATACTAAAAAGTACTGGTTGCTTATTCTCACATTTTTTCTTTTCTTCATAAATATTTTTCTTTTTTGGACTGATTGGCAAAATTCCCATCGAGGTCTTACTTTTGCCATGTTGGACGTCGGTCAAGGCGACGGGCTTTTTATCGAATCGCCGGCCGGAACGCAAATTATGTTCGACTCCGGACCGCCACGCAAAATTTTAGGTTCGCTCTCAAAAATGATGTCTCCGTTTGACAGAAATATTGATGCAATTGTAGTCACCAATCCGGATGCTGATCACATTGGCGGAATTCTAGACATTTTTAAAAATTATAAAGTAGGCGCAGTTTTTGAACCCGGGACTTTGAATGATTCTAAAATTTTTCAAAATCTCAAAACGGAAATGAAAAATAAAAATATTCCGAATATTTTAGCCAGAAGGGGAATGAGGTTGGATCTGGGAGGCGACGTATTCATCGATATTTTATTTCCGGACCGGGATGTTTCCGCTTGGGCGACGAATGAAGGGTCCGTAGTAGCGCGCCTTTCTTATGGCAATATCTCTATAATGTTGACCGGCGATGCAACGGCCAAAACAGAGAAAATAATTCTGGGAGAAAATTCAAGTACCCGACTTTCGAGTACCATCTTGAAAGTCGGGCATCACGGCTCACGCACTTCTTCTTCGGAATCTTTCGTCAAAGCAGTTTCTCCCATTTATGCACTTATTTCTGACGGGAAAGACAATAAATACGGCCATCCGCATCCGGAAACTCTGAATACTTTGGCTCAATTTGGCGCTAAAATTTTTCGCACAGACCTGCTCGGTACAATCATAATAAAGTGTGATAAGATGGAGATATGCGAGATAAACAAGTAGAAAAATTAATTAAGGGTGAAGAAAAAAGACAGAGAGAAGGGTTGGAACTTATCCCTTCCGAAAACTATGTTTCGGAAGATGTTTTGGAAGCTAATGGTTCTGTTTTTACCAATAAATATTCGGAAGGGTATCCGGGACGTCGCTATTATGGCGGACAGGATTTTACCGATCAAGTTGAGCGTTTAGCGATTGAACGTGCTTGCAAACTATTCAAATGTAAATATGCCAATGTGCAGCCACACGCTGGTGCGCCCGCGAATGTCGCCACCTATTTTGCTCTTATGGAGCCGGGAGACACGATTATGGGGATGGATCTATCGCATGGAGGACACCTTACTCACGGACACCCGGTTACTTATATCAGTAAAATTTTCCGATTTATTCGCTACAAAATGAAAAATATCGAAACTGGCGAAATTGATTATAAAGAAATGCTCGCTGTTGCCAAAAGAGAAAAACCAAAAATAATTATGGCGGGATTTTCTGCTTATACTCGCGAACTTGATTATGCAAAATTTTCCGCAATCGCTAAAGAAGTTGGCGCTATTTGCATCATGGATGCTGCTCACATTGCGGGACTTATTGCCGGCAAAGCTGCCAAGAATCCCTTTGATTATGGTTTTGACGTGATACTTACCACGACTCACAAAACATTACGTGGACCTCGAGGTGGACTGATTTTAACCAGAGAAAGTGAAGAAATCGCGAAAAAAATCGATAAGTCTGTTTTCCCAGGATTCCAAGGAGGACCTCTCATGAACACTATCGCAGCCAAGGCAGTGTGTTTCGGTGAGGCGCTTACTCCCGCTTTTCAAAAATATGCCAAGCAAATTATCAAAAATTCTCGTGCGATGGCAAAAGTATTTTTAGATAATAAAATCCGTCTCATCGGTGGGGGCACAGATAATCACTGCGTCTTGGTGGATATTTATGGGTCTTTGGGCGTAACCGGCAAAGAAGGACAGACTGTGCTCGATGAGGTTGGCATAACACTTAATATGAATATGATTGCCGAAGATCCTAGGAAACCAATGGATCCGTCAGGAATAAGGTTCGGAACGCCGGCTATTACCACGCGCGGTTTTAAAGAGAAAGAATGTGCCTATGTCGCGGAATTAATGATTAAAGTTTTAAAAAACAAAGACGATAGAAAAGTAAAAGAAGCAGTTCATAAAGAAATTAAAAAACTTGCTAAAAAGTTTCCCATACCGAAAAAGTTTGTTTAAAAATTAAAATTTGATATAAATATTTTATGTTAAAAGGTAAAAATATTTTAATCACAGGTTCATCGTCAGGGATTGGTCTTGCGACAGCCAGATTGGCAAAAGAATATGGTGCGAATGTTATTTTGCATGGGAAAACCGAAAATGAAGAATTAAAAGCTCTGGTCCAAGAATTAAACTGCGAGTATATTTTTTGCGATGTGGCTGATAAAATTGCTGTCGACTCCGAAGTGCAAAAAATTCTGGAAAAAGTCAAAAGAATTGATATTCTCGTTAATTCAGCGGGAATTGCTCCTATGCAGGAATTTTTAAAATCAACGGATGAACTATGGCTGGATGTTTTCAAGACTAATGTTTTAGGAACAACGCATTTTTGTCAGGCAGTTATTCCGCAAATGCAGAAAAATAAATATGGTAGGATAATTAATATTTCCTCGATTAAGGGATATCCAACCATGGCTGGAAACGGAGCCTATTCTGCTTCTAAGGCGTCTATCCTTTCCATCACCTCTTCGTTAGCAAAAGAATTCGCGCCTGATATTGCTGTTAATGCTGTCGCTCCGGGGTATACAGATACTCCCATGTCCCTAACCAGGACCAGCAGTAAAGCAATGGAAAAAGCGAAAACTTCACTAGTGGGCAGAGTTGGACAGCCGGAAGAAATTGCCGAAGTGATTTTGTTTTTAGCCAGTGATAAAGCCAGTTTTATAACCGGTCAGACAATTTTAGTTGACGGCGGATATTCAATTTCAGGGAAATAATATGGATGGGAAATAAAAGATGTGCCTGCTAAAAGAAAAGAATATTTTCGCATTCTAAGGCCGGAAGTGTATAATGAGCTTTATGAAAAAAGGTAAACTTATTGTCATAGACGGCACGGACGGAAGCGGGAAAGCCACGCAGGCCGGGCTTTTGATTAAACATTTAAAGCAGGATGGGCAAAAGGTTAAGATTGTCGATTTTCCTGATTATTATTCGAATTTTTTCGGGAAATTTATCGGGCATTGCCTTTCCGAGCAGTATTATAATTTCGTGAAAGTGCATCCGAAGATTGTCTCCGTGCTTTATGCGGCGGACCGCTATGAATCGCGAGACAAAATTAAAAAATGGCTCAAAGAGGGGAATATTGTTATTGCAAATAGATATGCGAGCGCAAACCAGATTCACCAAGGGGGGAAAATCGCGAATACCAAAAAAAGGAAAAGTTTTTTAAAGTGGCTGGCGGAAATGGAGTATGAAGTTTTTAAAATTCCAAAGCCGGATGCAGTGTTTTATTTGAGCGTGCCGATTCCGGTAGTGTTAAAATTAATTGCCGAGAGAAATAAAAACAGTAGCAGAAATTATCTGGGTAAGAAAAAAACGCGAAAGGAGGATGTTCACGAGAAAGATGTGAAATTTTTAGAAAATTCCCGCAAAAGCGCGCTCTGGCTCGCCAAGACCCAGAAGAGCTGGATTAAAATAGAGTGCGTAAAAAACGGCATTCTTAATACCCGCAAAAATATTCATCAAGAAGTTTATAAAGAAATTAAAAAACTTATTTAGTCTTTTTGTCTGGTTCCACAAGAATTTTAATCTACACAGCAATAGTATGCGGTCGCGCACTATTGCTGAGTTAACATAAATCAAATTTCTTCATCAAATGCAGTTGATTATCTATCTTTTCTGCTAAAACAAAACGTACATGTTTGTGGGCGTTATAAAATTCCAAAATGAATTCGATTTCTTTATTACAGGGATAAGGGGATACGAATACTGATTTTTGAAGTTCAATTAATCCTATTTCTTTAAAATGTAAACGCAGAGAATCCCGCAATCGTTTTAATTTTTCTGGAATATCAAAAATTATCACTCTCCATTTTTTATCCCATTGGACGGGCTTTTTGATTTCCAATTTGTCGAT